>JADGHI010000487.1 GCA_019689515.1 Acetobacteraceae bacterium
GGCCCACTGCGCTCGGAGCCCCGAAGGGCGGCCGCTGGTCCGATCCGCAGGACGGGCAGGGTGGCGCCGCGGACGTCTGGAGTTCGGTTCAGCGTCGGTGGCGCTCGGGCGCCGAGCTGCGTCACGCCGCCGGGACTCCCGCCGGAGCGGGCCGCTCCCCGGTGCCGATCCGCTCCTCCGCGAGCATCCGCTGCGCCGCCGGATAATCGATCTTCCCGGTCCCGAGCAGCGGCATCCTCCCGATCACCCGCAGCTCGCGCGGCACCATCAGCTCCGGCACGCCGCGCTCACGGGCGAGCGCAAGCAGCGCCGGCACCGTGGCGTCGCGCCGGGTCGTCAGCAGCACCAGGCGCTCGCCCTTGCGCGGATCGGGCAGCGCCAGGACGGCGTGGAGGGCATCCGGCCAGAGCGCCTCGGCCAGCGCCTCGGCCGCGGTCATGGAGACCATCTCGCCGCCGATCTTGGCGAAGCGCTTCACGCGGCCGCGGATGGTGACGAAGCCCTCGGCATCCACCGAGACGATGTCGCCGGTGTCGTACCAGCCCTCGGGAGGCGGCTGGAGCAGGCCGGGAGCCTCGGCGCGCAGGTAGCCGAGCATGACGTTCGGACCGCGCACCCAGAGCCGGCCGGCACCATGGTCCTCGAGTCCGAGGACCGGCTCGATCCGGTGCTCGATGCCCGGGAGGAAGCGTCCGACGGTGCCGGCGCGGTTGCGCTTGGGCGTGTTCACGCAGAGCACGGGCGCGGTCTCGGTTGTGCCGTAGCCCTCGAGCACGCCCTTGCCGAAGCGCTCGGCGTAGAGGCGGCGGGTCTCGTCCCTCAGCTTCTCGGCGCCCGCGAAGATCAGGCGCACCGCGCGGAAGTCGTAGGGATGCGCGTAGCGCGCCCAGCCGTTGAGGAAGGTGTCGGTGCCGAAGACGATGGTCGCGTCGCGGTCGTAGATGACCTCCGGCACCATCCGGTAGTGCAGCGGCGAGGGGTAGAGGAAGCTCGGCACACCGTTGAGCAGCGGCAGCAGCGTGCCGCCGGTGAGTCCGAAGCTGTGGAACATCGGCAGCGCGTTGACCACGCGGTCGGCCGGGTTGAAGTCCAGCACGGCGGCGAGCTGGGCGCAGTTGGCGAGGATGTTGCGGTGCGACAGCACCACGCCCTTCGGCGTTCCCTCCGAGCCCGAGGTGAACAGCACCACCGCCAGCGCGTCGGCCGGCAGGCGGGCACCGGGCAGGCGGCGGGCGCGGCGCGCGTCGAGCAGCCCACGCAGCCGGGTGCCAGGGCCGATGGCGGCGCGGAGGTCTTCGAGCCAGATGAAGCGCAGGCCGGCTTCCTCCATGCGAGCCACGACCGCGCCGAGCTTCCCGCGCTCGACGAAGCGGTGGGAGCAGAGCACGGTGCGGATCTCGGCGGCGCGGCAGGCGGCGAGCATCCCCTCGGCGCCGGCAGAGAAGTTCAGCATGGCAGGGACGCGGCCGAAGGCCTGCAACGCGAAGAAGGTGACGGCGGCGCCCTTCGCGTTGGGCAGCATCACGCCGACGCGCTCACCTGGCGCCGAGATGGCGGCCAGGCGCCGGCCCAGCACGACGGCGCCCAGCACGATGCGGTTGAAGGAGAGTGGGGCGTAGTCGGGATCGTCGAGCACCCTCGCGCCTCCGCCATGGACGGAGCGCGCGTCGAGCAGCGCGGCAAACAGCGACCGGTCCGTGTCTGCTGTGCGGAAGGCGGCCTCGGCCATCACCGTGTCCAGCGCATCGGAGAGTGCCCGGCGCCGGGCGCGGCCGTGCACGCCCTCCGGCGTCGTGATCCGCACCGGGGGCAGGAAGGTGACGGTGAAGCGGGGGAACCAGCGCCGGCGCAGCACGCCCTTGGTGTAGGCGAGCTTGCTGTATTGCGGCCCGTCGAGCCGTACCGGCACGACCGGCGCGCCGGTGCGCTCGGCGAGCATGCCGGCGCCGTCGTAGATCTTCATCAGCGCGCCGGTGCGGCTGACGCGGCCCTCCGGGAAGATGACCAGCTTGCGGCCTTCGTCACGCACCGCGCGGACCATGGACTTGAAGGCATAGGGGCTGGAGGGGTCCACCTCGAAGGTGCGGACCAGGGCGAGGAAGGGGCGCGCCCACCACTTGCGGGCGATGAACAGGTTGACGACGAAGCTCGGCTGATCCGGCACCGCCGCCGCGACCAGCGCCCCGTCGGCGAGCGAGAGGTGGTTGACGACGAGGATCGCGTTGTCGCCGGCGGCGCGGTAGTGCTCCAGTCCGCGCACTTCGAAGCGGTGGAACAGGCGCAGGTAGAAGCGCAGTGCCGCGCGCGCCGTCTCCTGCGGGATGGTGCCGGCGATGCGCAGGGTGACGCCGAGATTGACCGCGGCGGCGATCAGCAGAACCCAGGGCGCGCCGAGGCCGGCGGCGGCAAGCGCGGCAGCGGCGCCGGCGCCGATCGCCATCCAGGCGGCATTGGCGACGTTGTTCGCGGCGATCATCCGCGCGCGCTGCGCTGCCGGCGACCACTCCTGCACGATGGCGTAGAGCGGCACGGAATAGAGGCCGCCGCAGGCGGCGAGCAGGAACAGGTCGGCGAGCATCCGCCAGCCGAGGGGAGCGGCGAGCACGCCCCCCGCGGTCACGAGACGCGGGTCGCCGGCGGCGGCGAGGGCGGCGAAGGCGAAGTCGGCGGTGAAGATCGTGATGCCGAGCGCCGCCCAGGGCACCAGGCGCGGGCTGATCTCGCCTGCCAGGATGCGCGCACAAGCGAGGGAGCCGGCGCCGACGCCGAGGGCGAAGATGGTGAGCAGCAGCGTCACCACCGAGCCGCCGGCGCCGAGCGTGTCCTTCGCGATCACCGGGAAGGCGGCGAGCAGCGTCGCGCCGATGGTCCAGAACCAGGAGAGGCCGAGGATGGCGAGCCAAACGGGGTGATTGCCGCGCGCCTCGGCGAGCAGCGCCCAGGTCTCGCGCGGCAGGTTCCAGCCGAGGCGCAGGCCGGGATCCGCGGCCGGGGCGCGCGGCCCGCCGAAGGCCGCGGCGGCGCCCGCCGCCGCGCCCGCGGGGCCCCCCCCGCAGACCCACGCGCCGCCGTCGTCGGACAGCATCAGCGCCCCGCCCGCGATCGTGCCGGCGAGGATGCCGAGGAAGGTGCCGGCCTCGATGAGGCCGTTCCCGGCGACCAGTTCGTGCTCCTGAAGGTGGTCGGGGAGGATCGAGTACTTCAGCGGGCTGAAGAAGGTGGCCTGCATGCCGAGGCCGAAGAGCACGGCCATCAGCAGCGCCATGCTGCCGGTGAGGAAGCCGATGGCGGCGAGCGCCATCAGCGCGACCTCCCAGAGCTTGGTCGCGCGGATCAGCCGCGACTTCTCGCCCCGGTCGGCAAGCTGGCCGGCGAGGGCGGAGAACAGGACGTAGGGCAGGATGAACACCCCGCCCGAGAGGGCGACCAGCACCGGCCCGTGCTCGCCCGCCTGGAACAGGGCGAGGACGACGAG
>JADGHI010000488.1 GCA_019689515.1 Acetobacteraceae bacterium
CCGAGCCGGCCGATGAAGGCGAAGTCGTTGACCGGATCGTAGGGGAAGCGCCGCAGCACCACCGGCGCCTGGACATGGGTGGTGATGTTGAAGAGCAGGGTATAGCCGTCCGGCGCCGCCTTCGCCGCGACCTCGGTGCCGATGAGCCCGCCCCCGCCGCCGCGGTTCTCGATGATGAGCGGCTGGCCGAGGTCGGGCTGCATGCCTTCGGCGACCATCCGCGCCCAGATGTCCGTGGCGCCGCCCGCCGGGAACGGCACGATGATGCGGATGGGGCGGTTGGGATAGCCGTCGCCCTGCGCACTGGCGCGGCGGCCCGTGACGACAGCGGGCACGCCCAGTGGAACGGCCGCGAGACCGCGGACCAGGCTGCGACGATGCATGGTTCCTCCCCACAGACGCGTGGGCCGCCGCTGTGCCGCGGCTTCGCCTGGGGAGAACCTATTGCGCGACCGGTCGCCGCCGCAAGGAAGACCGGCCGGGCCGCGCACCGAAGCCCATCAAATCCACCGCAACGCGTTCAGCGCCGCGTGGCGACGCGGAGCGGCATGCCGCCGGCCGGGCGCAGGGTGAGGCGGCAGAAGGGACGCGGCGTGAATCCCTCCGGCACCGAGAAGGCGAGGCGGCGCAGCAGCACGCCAAGGAAGACCTGCATCTCCGCCATGCCGAAGGCGGCCCCGGCGCAGACGCGCGGGCCGAGGCCGAAGGGCATGTAGGTGAATTTCGGCTGGCGCCGCGCCGCTTCGGGCAGGAAGCGCTCGGGCAGGAAGGCGTGCGGGTGCTCCCACCAGTCCGCATGGCGATGCAGGAGCCAGGGGACGCACATCACCGTGTCGCCAGGGCGGAGGGACCAGCGGCGGATGCGGTCGGCGGCGAGGGCCTGGCGCGAGAGCACGGCGACCGGGGGATAGAGGCGCATCGCCTCCTGCAGCACCGCGCGGGTAAAGGTCAGCGGCCCGAGCGCATCTGGCCCCGGCGCGGCGGGCAGCCGGGCAAGCTCCTCACGCACGCGCCGCTCCGTCTCCGGATGCCTGGCCATGAGGTAGAGGGTCCAGGTCAGGGTGTTCGCCGCGGTCTCGCTGCCGGCGAGCAGCAGCATCCCGATCTCGTTGACCAGCACCTCGCCGCCCTCGAGCAGCGGCGAGCCATCGGCCCGGCGCGCCCCGCGTACGGCCTCGAGCAGCGGCGGCCCCGCGCCGGGCGGCACACCCGCGAGCAGGCGCGCGATCAGGCAACGGATCGCTGCGGCCTGCCGGCGTGCGGTACGGCCCTGCGGACTCGGGAACCAGGCCGGCAGGCCGAGCATGTGAAGCAGGTCGAGATTCTCCGCCGCCGCCTGGTAGGCGGCGAAGGCGGAGGCGAGCGCCGCCGCGTCCTCGCGCCGCGACCCCGTCTCGCCGAACAGGGCGAGCATGACGACGCGCGCAGTGGCGGCGGCGAAGGCCGCGGACAGATCGACCGGGCCGGGCGCGGCGCGGGCCAGGTCCTCCGCCATCTCCTCGGCGGCGCGCAGGAACAGCGGGAAGAAGCGATCCAGCTTCGAGGGATGGAGCTCCGGCCCGATCGCCGCGCGGCGCTCCGCCCAGACCGCGCCGTGGTTGATGAACAGGCTGTCGCCGATGACCGGGGCGAGGGCCTGTTCCATGAAGCGGCTTTTGCGCTGGTAGGTCTCGTGACGGTTCACGAAGACCTCGCGCACGACCTCCGGATGGTTGACGACGAGGAGCAGGCGCCCGGGCATGCGGAAGGACATGACCTGGCGCCGATAGGCCTCCTCCGGGAAGAGCGAGAGGAGGTCGCCGCGGCCCCTGAGCAGCACGCGCAGGAAGGAGGGCGGACGCGCCGCCGGCGTCGGCATGGGCGGAACCAGCGGCAAGGTGGCGGCGGCAGCGTGCGCGTGCATCGCGCAACATTCTACCTCCGGGTGATGGCCATGGCGATGTGCGCACGCACACGCCACCATGCCGCGGCCGTCGAAAGGCCCCGGCGCCGCCGCCGCGCGGCAAGGTTGGGCGCAGCGGCACCGGGCGACCGAACGGCGCGCCGGCGCGGCGACCGCCCGGCGATCCGCGACAGACCGGCGGCGGGCCGATCCTCGCGGCTGGCCGCTGGCGGGCGCCACGCCCGGCCGGCCGGTGTCGTGCGCACCCCCTGCCCGGCAGGCGCGCGATTCGTGACCTGCGCGCACGTATCGGTTACCATCCCGATACGGAGGACCACCGAATGCAGCGTTACAACCGCCTGGGACCGGGCTTCGGCCGTCGCCTGGTGGCCGCCCTCGCCCTTGCGATGCTGTGCGGCGCCGCGACACTTTCGCACGCGCAGGCACCCTCCGGGGGCGGCGCCCCGGCGCCCAACCCGGTGGAGCAGCTGATCGAGCGCCTCAACCCGGAAAGCGCCACCCGGGGCATCCGCATCCGCCCTACGGATGGCGGCGGCGCTTCCGCCGGCGCCGGGCCGCAGCGCGAGACCACCGCACCGGAGGGCGTGGCGGCGGTCTCGCTCACCGTCCACTTCGCGACCGGCTCGGCGCGGCTGTCCCGGGCCGCGGAGGCGACGCTGGAACCGCTCGGCGAGGCGCTGAACTCCCCGGTCCTGGCCGGCTACCGGTTCCGGCTGGAGGGCCACACGGACACCGTCGGGAGCGCAGCGATGAACCAGGCGCTGTCGGAACGCCGCGCCGCCGCGGTGCGCGACTACCTGGTGCGGCGATTCGGCATCGACCCGGCGCGGATCGAGGCGGTCGGCCTGGGTGAGACCCAGCTCCTCGTGCCGACGCCGGACGGGCAACCGGAACCACGCAACCGTCGTGTGCAGGTGATCAACCTTGGCCGCTGAACATCGCTCATACGGGTGCCGCCGCGCCGCCGCGGCGTTGGGCACAGCCACCGTCCTGCTCGCGGTGCTTGGCGCCGCAACGCTCGCGCCCGCAGCTGCGCAGGACGCGCCGGAACAGAGGCGATCGTCGCGGACGGCCACGTGCCAACACTACGGCCGCACCGCCACCCTGACCGGCCCGATCGCCCGCATCCCCGGCGAGGGTCCGGGGTCTGATCCGCGCACCGGCCAAGTCTATATAATGCAGATACGGCCACCCCTTTGCGTGCGTCCGACCGCCGGTGAGCCCGGCATGTCGTTGCCCACCGTACTTAGCATCCAGCTCGTCATAAAGCCGGAGGATTTCGCTCGTTGGCAGCGCGTCCTCGCGATGTCGCGGCTGCGCGCCACCGGAAAGTTGGTGGCGCGTAAGGACCCGCGCCAGCGCTCCCTGGTCGTCCTGGAAGTGTCGGAGCTGGAGGAGGCGCCGCGGTAAGGCTGCCTCGATCGAGCCCTGGGGTTCGCATGGGCATGGCGTGCGCACCGATGGGCGCCTCCATCGGCGCTCGCCGGCACCGGGCACGGCCGAAGCGCGCCGGATCGGTCGGCTGCCCGGCCGGCTCCGGCGCGGCGCCCTGCCCTCCCCTGAGC
>JADGHI010000489.1 GCA_019689515.1 Acetobacteraceae bacterium
AACAGGTCGCGCCCGAAATACAGCACCGCGACCGTGACCAGCCCGGTCAGGAGCACGCCCGACTCCGGCCCTGGCATGCCGGCGGCAGGCACGCCGCGGCGCGCAGAGGAGGAGGATCGAAGCGGATCGTGCATTGCGGAGGGACTTGATCGGCGGCAGGTGTGCAACGCTCCTGAACCGCCCGGGTTCGCATCGGCCGGCCAGGTGGTTCGCATCGCCCCGCAGACAGGGTCCGGCATCAAGCCGCATGGCGCGGCGGCGCGCGGATCGGTTAGGCTGCGCGCGATCATTGGTCCCGGAGGCTGTGAGATGGCCGTGACCTGGCTGAAGAAGGCCGCGAAGACGCCGGCCTCGGAGGAGGGCACCGCGCGCGCCGTGGTGACCGAGATGCTGGCCAGAATCGAGGCTGGCGGCGAACAGGCGGTGCTCGACTACGCGAAGCGCCTTGACGACTGGGAGGGACCGGTCGTCGTCGGCCCGGAGGAGATCGCGCGCCGCGCCGCCGAAGTGGACGAGGGCACGAAGCGCGACATCGACCACGCCATCGCCAATGTCCGCCGCTTCGCGGAGGCGCAGCGCGAGAGCATCCGGGAGTTCTCGGTCGAGCTCGCGCCGGGCCTCGTCGCCGGGCAGCGGCTGGTGCCGGTGAACAGCGTCGGCGCTTATGTGCCGGCGGGGCGCTACGCCTACATCGCCTCGGCCTACATGGCGATCGCGACGGCGAAGGCGGCGGGCGTGCCCTTCGTGGTCGCGGCCTCCGCGCCCTACAAGGGCGGGCCGATCAACGCCAAGCAGCTTTATGCGATGCACCGCTCCGGCGCGGACATGATCCTCACCCTCGGCGGGGTGCAGGCGATCGCGGCGATGGCCTTCGGCCTGTTCACCGGCCGCCCGGCGGACGTGATCGTCGGCCCCGGCAACAAGTTCGTCGCCGAGGCCAAGCGCATGCTGTTCGGCCGGGTCGGCATCGACGTGCTCGCCGGCCCCACCGAGATCTGCGTCATCGCCGATGCCACCGCCGATCCGGAGATCGTCGCCGCCGACCTGGTGGGGCAGTCCGAGCACGGGAATGAGAGCCCCGCCTGGCTGGTTGCGCTCGACCGCGGCGTGGCGGAGTACTGCCTGAAGCGCGTGCCGGAGCTGATCGCCGCCCTGCCGCCCACCGCGCGCGAGGCCGCCTCCGCCGCCTGGCGCGACTACGGCGAGGTGGTGCTCTGCGACACGCGCGAGGAGGCGGCGAAGGTCTCCGACGACTACGCCGCGGAGCACCTGGAGGTGCTGGCCGACGACCTCGACTGGTGGCTGGCGCGGCTGACCAATTACGGCAGCCTGTTCCTCGGCGAGGGCTCGACGGTCGCGCATGGCGACAAGGCGGCGGGGCCGAACCACATCCTGCCGACCAAGGGCGCGGCGCGGTACTCGGCCGGCCTCTCGGTGCACAAATTCCTCAAGCCGCTGACCTGGCAGCGGGTGACGCGCGAGGCCAACCGCGAACTCGCCCCGGTCGTGGCGCGCATCTCCCGCCACGAGGGGATGGAGGCGCATGCGCGCACCGGCGACCTGCGCCTGCGCAAGTGGTTCCCCGACGAGCATTTCGACACGGGGGTGCCGGTGCAATCCTGACCGGCACGGCGCCGCAAGGCGCGAACGATAACGAAAAGGACGATCGGGGGAAAACGCCATGAGAGTCGAACGACGCCGCGCGCTACTCGGCGCGCTGCCGGTGGCGGCGGCGGCCACGATGCCCGCCGGCGCCGCCCGAGCGCAGGGCAGCGGCGGCTACCCGGAGCGGCCGGTGCGCTACATCGTGCCGTTCACGCCCGCCGGCATCACCGACATGATGGCGCGCCTCGTCGGACAGCGCCTCTCGGACATCTGGGGCCGGCCGGTGGTGGTGGAGAACAAGCCCGGCGGCAATGCGCTGATCGGCGCGGACGCGGCGGCGAAGTCGCCGCCCGACGGCTACACGCTGCTCGCCATCACGCTGACGCATGCGGTGAACGCCAGCCTGTTCCCCAACGCGCCCTACGACTTCCGCCGCGACTTCGCGCCCATCTCGGTGCTCGGCACGGTCGCGCTGGTGGTCTGCGTGCATCCCTCGAACCCGGCACGCAGCCTCGCCGAGCTGGTGGAGCTGGCGCGGCAGGGGCGGGTGCGCAATGGCGGCTCCTCCGGCAACGGCACGCCGCCGCATCTGGCGCTGGAGCTGTTCCGCCGCGCGGCGGGCGTCGGGGACCGGATACAGCACGTGCCCTATCGCGGCGGGGCGCCCTCCGTCACCGACCTCGTCGCCGGGAATATCGACCTGCTGATCTCCAACCTGCCGGAATGCATCGGCCAGGTGCGCGCCGGCCGGCTGCGCGCGCTCGCCGTGACCGGCGCGTCGCGGCATCCGCAGCTTCCCGACGTGCCGACGACGCGCGAGGCGGGGATGCCGGGCCTCGCGATCGGCAACTGGACGGCCATGCTCACCAATGCCGCCGTGCCCGCGGCGATCCGCGCGAAGATCGAGCGCGACACGCTGACCGCGATCCGCGATCCGGAGGTGGTGCGCCGCGCGACCGAGGCCGGGTTCGAGGTGCTGGGCCTCGATTCCGAGCGCTCGGCCCGGTTCATCGCCGAGGAGACGGACCGCTGGGGCCGCCTGGTCGTCGAGGCTGGAATCCGGGCGGAATAGGGCGCGGGGCGCGCTACGCCCCCGCCGCCTCTTTCGCGCTGCGCAGATCCGCCACGAAGCGCTCGTATTCCCGCGCCGCCGACTCCGCATCCGGCAGGCGCAGCAGGTAGGAGGGATGCACCGTCGCGCGGAAGGGCACGCCCTCCGGCGTGCGCAGCCCGTCGAGGCCGCGCGTGCGCGTGATCGTCAGCGGCCGGCCGGCGAGCGCCCGCAGCGCCGTTGCGCCGAGCGCGACGAGCAGCCGCGGATGCACGATCGCGATCTCGCGCACGAGGAAGGGACGGTAATAGGCGATGTCGCCGGCATCCGGGCTCTGGTGCAGACGGCGCTTGCCGCGCGGGACGAATTTGAAGTGCTTGACCGCGTTGGTGACGTAGGTTTTCGCGCGCTCGATCCCCGCCTCGGCCAGCGCGCGGTCGAGCAGGCGGCCGGCCGGGCCGACGAAGGGCCGGCCCTGGCGATCCTCCTCGTCCCCGGGCTGCTCGCCGACCAGCATCAGCGGGGCGCCGATCGGCCCCTCGCCGAAGACGGGCTGGGTGGCAAGGGCGGCGTAGGGCGGCAGGTCGTTGCGGCCGCGCAGCTCCTCGCGCAGCGCGGCGAGGGCAGCTTCGGCGTTGCGGTCATCGGCGGGGGCGGTGTCGGCGGCGGCGCTCGGCATGATCCCAGGACAACGCGGCAAGGGGCGGCGCGATGCGGGCCGGGCGGGGCGAGACGTCCTCAGCGCGGATTTGTCACGCCGACCTGGCGACACATCGAGAGCATCACGCAGCCCGAGCA
>JADGHI010000490.1 GCA_019689515.1 Acetobacteraceae bacterium
GCGCGTTGGAGGGCGGGGCGGCAGCCGCCCGTTTCCCCCGCCTCTGGCTTTCCGTCGGCGCCCCGCCTATCCAGCCGGCGCCCGCCGATGACCTCCCTCCCGCCGTCGCAGCCTCTCCCGTCCCAGCGCCGCACCGCCTGGCTGAACAGCCTGTTCGTGGACCACGCGCTGCTGCGCATCCCGTGGCGGAACTGGGGCGTGGTGGAGCACGGGCGGCTGTACCGCTCCAACCATCCCCTGCCCTGGCAGCTCCGCCAGGCGGTGCGCCGCTTCGGCCTGCGCACGGTGATCAACCTGCGTGGCGAACGCGCGAACTGCGGCTCCGACCGGCTGGGCCGCTGGGAGGCTGCGGCGCTCGGCCTCACGCATGTGGACGCGCCCTTCGAGAGCCGCGGGGCGCCGCACCGTGACCGCATCCTGCGGCTAGCCGAGATCTACCGGACGATGGAGGAGCCGGCGCTGATCCATTGCAAGTCCGGCGCCGACCGCACCGGCCTCGCGGCCGGGATCTGGCTGCTGCTGCAGGGCCGGCCGGTGGAAGAGGCGATGGCGCAGCTCTCGCTGCGCTTCGGGCATGTGCGGCAGAGCAAGACCGGCGTGCTCGACCTGTTCTTCGAGCGCTACGCCGCCTTCCTGCGCGAGCGGGGGCCGAAGCCGTTCCTCGACTGGCTGCGCGAGGACTACGACGAGGAGGGCCTGCGCCGCGCCCATGCCTCGCGCGCCTGGGCGGACCGGCTTGTGGACGGAGTGCTGCGGCGGGAGTGACCGAGCGCGCATGACGGGCGCGGCGAGCATCGCGACGCGCCTCCCGCGCGGTCCGTTGCGCGGCATGAAGCGGCGCTGATACCATTGTAATTCTGAACCGGATTCAGGGGGCCTTGCCGCATGCCGTTCCGCCGCACTCTCTCCGCGCTTGTCCTGGCCGCGGGCGGCCTCGCCCTCTCCGGCTGCGTCCAGCCGCCGCCCCAGCAAGTCGTCGTCGCCGCGCCGGCCGTGATGCCGTCAGTGCCCGTGTGCGACTCGCGGTTCCGGGTGGTGAACAACTCGACGATGACGGTGCGCAACCTCCAGTTCAGCCATTCCAACCTGCGCGGCTGGGGGCCGGACCAGCTCGGGGCGAACATGCTCCCGCCGGGGCGGTCCATGGTGTTCCGGGCCGCCAACACGGGGAACTACGACTTCCGTGACACCTGGGTGAATGGCCGCGCCATCGAGCGCTACGGCGTGAATGTCTGCGCCGTGAGCAACGTGATCATCACCAACTCGGGCATTGCGGTGAACTGAGGCGCCCGGAGCCACGCGCGCGCGGCGGAAGCGGTCGCTACGCCGCGCGCATCCCGAACGTGCGCGGCAGCACCGCGCGCAGTGCCGCGACCAGTTCCGCCATCATCTCGTCCGTGTGCAGCGGCGTGGCGCAGAGGCGCAGCCGCTCCTCGCCGCGCGCGACGGTGGGGTAGTTGATCGGCGTGGCGTAGATCGCGTGCTCGGCCAGCAGCCGGCGCGCCACCTCGCGGCAGAGCGCGGCCTCGCCGATCCAGAGCGGGACGATGTGGCTCGCACTCGGCATCCGCTGCAGGCCGGCGGCGTCGAGCGCCGCCTTCAGCGCGGAGGCACGCTCCGCCAGCCGCTCCCGCGGCGCCGGGTCGGCGCGCAGCAGCCGCACGCTCGCAAGCGCCGCGGCGGCGACGTGCGGCGGCAGGGCGGTGGTGAAGATCAGCCCGGCGGCCGTGGAGCGGATGTAGTCCACCAGCGCCGCATCGCCCGCGACGTAGCCGCCGAGCACGCCGAAGGCCTTGGCCAGCGTGCCCTCGATGACGTCCACGCGGTGCGCCACGCCGTCGCGCTCGGTGATGCCGCCGCCCGTGGCGCCGTAGAGACCGACCGCGTGCACCTCGTCGCAATAGGTCATCGCGCCGTAGCGCTCCGCGAGGTCGCAGATCGCGCCGATCGGGGCGATGTCGCCGTCCATCGAATAGACGCTCTCGAAGGCGATCAGCTTCGGCACATCCGTCGGCGCGGCGCGCAGCTTCGCCTCGAGGTCGGCGAGGTCGTTGTGCCGCCAGATATGGCGCACGGCCGTGGTCGCCGAGCGCATCCCGACGATCATGCTGTTGTGGTTCTTGGCGTCGGAGAAGACGTGGAAGCCCGGCAGTGCCGAGAGCAGCACCGAGAGCGCCGCCTGGTTCGCCACGTAGCCGCTGCCGAACAGCAGCGCCGCCTCCTTGCCGTGCAGCGCGGCGAGCTCCGCCTCCAGCGCCGTGTGCAGGGGCGAGGTGCCGGAGATGTTGCGCGTTCCGCCCGCCCCGGCGCCATGCGCGCGCAGCGCCTCCTCCGCCGCCGCCAGCACCGCGGGATGGGTGCCCATGCCGAGATAGTCGTTGGAGGACCAGACCGTGACCTCGCGCGGCTCCTCGGCGCCCGGCGGGTACCAGCGGTAGCGCGGGAACTGCCCGGCGATCTTCTCCAGGCGCGCGAATTCGCGGTAGCGGCCTTCACGGCGCAACCCGGCGAGGCTGTCGCGGGCGTGGGCAAGGAGAGCTGTGCGGGTGTCCATGGCGCGCGCAAATGGAAGTGGCGCGGCTAATGGCATAACGTGGGTGCGCGATCCAGTGCCGCCGCCGGTCATGGCGGCTCTGGTACGCCATCCGGGCCAGTATTTCATTGATCCGGATCAAGGAACCGCCCGGGTTCCGACGCGGCGGCCCAGGCCCCTTGCGCCCCGGCGGCAGGACGTGATTTCACGCACGCGACGGACGGATGCGGGGGACCGGCGGATGCAGGATGAGGCCGCAGCCGCCGCGCTCCGGCGCGTGACGGCGGTAACGGTCACACATGACAGCGCCGCGGTGATCGGCGGCTTCCTTGCCGCCTGCCCTGACGGGCTGCGGGTGGTTGTCGTGGACAACGCCAGCACCGACGGCACGGCGGAGGCGGTCGCCGCCTCGGGCCGCGCTGAGGTGCGGCTGCTGCGCGCGCCGGAGAACCGCGGATTCGGCGTCGGCTGCAACCTCGGCCTCGACGCCGTCGAGACCGAATTCGCCCTGCTCGCTAACCCCGACGCAAGGCTCTCGGCGCGGGCCATCGCGGCCCTCGTTGCGGCATCGGACCGTTTCCCGGAGGCGGCGATCCTCGCCCCCGCGCTGCGCTCGGCACCTGACGCGGCGTATCCGGAGGGGCGCCCGGTGCGATCCTGGAACGTCGCGGCGTGGCGCCGGCCTCACCTGCCCCGGCGCCGCGACGCCGAGCCCTGGCCCGAGGGACCGATCTGCACGGACTACGTCTCCGGCGCGGCGATGCTGGTGCGGCGCACCGACACCGCGGTCTGGTTGCGCTTCGACGAAGGTTTTTTCCTCTACTATGAGGACGACGACCTCTGCGCGCGGGCGATCGCGCGCGGGCGGAGCGTGGTGCTGGTGCCGGAGGCGGTGGTGATGCATGC
>JADGHI010000491.1 GCA_019689515.1 Acetobacteraceae bacterium
ATCTACGAATTCCCGGTCCGGGGCGACAGGGAGACGTTACCGCCGCCGGAAGCGGCACAGATCAAGGCGGTGCTGGCACAGCTCGGCCTGTCCGAGGCGGAGGTGCAAGTGGAGCCCCTCGGGAAAGGCGGGTTGCACCTGACCGGAATCGTGCTCGATGGCGACATGCACGAGAAGCTGCTGGTCGCGCTCGGCAACCTGCCCAATGTGGCCTTTGTGGACGACCACCTGGCGCAGCGGCGCACATCGCCGCTGCTCGACACGCTCGGCGCCTTCGCGCGTCTCCCGCCCGGCACGGTGACGACCGAGATGGCGGAGGAGATGGTGCACGACGCCGCGCCGGGGCGCCGCCACAACGATGACATGCTGGGCCCCGCCGGCTCGGCGCTGCACGTCGTCCGGCCCGGTGAGACGCTCGACGACATCGCCCGCGCACATCACGGCGACGCGATCGGGGCGCTGCGCATCCTGCACGCCAACCGGCCGATGCTGGAGCGCGCGGACGCGCTGAAGCCGGGCATGGTGGTGCGCGTGCCGCCCCTGCCGCTGGGGGGCTGAGCGGGGCAGGGCAGGGCGGGAACTACCGCTCGGCCCGCAGCGCGCTCTCGTGCCAGCGGCGCAGCAGCAGGTGCTGGACCAGGCCCAGCAGCGCGAAGATCGCGATGCCGCAGGCCGAGATCAGCGCCAGCGCCGCGAACATGCGCGGGATGCGGAGCTGGAACGACGCCTCGAGGATGCGGAAGGCGAGACCCGATCCCGAACCGCCCACCCCGGCCACGAACTCGGCTGCCACCGCCCCGATCAGCGCGAGGCCGCCGGCGACGCGCAGCCCGGCGAGGAAATAGGGCAGGGCGGAGGGCAGCCGCAGCAGCCACAGCGCCTGCCACCGCGTCGCCCCGTAGAGCCGGAACAGGTCGGCGAGGTTGCGGTCGGCCGAGTTGAGCCCGAGGACGGTGTTGGAGAGGATCGGGAAGAAGGCGACGATCCAGGCGCAGATCAGCAGCGCAACGGTGACGCTGTTCACCCAGATCAGGACCAGCGGCGCGATGGCGACCACCGGCGTCACCTGCAGCACGACGGCATAGGGGAACAGCGCGCGCTCCACCCAGCGCGACTGCGCGAACAGCACGGCGAGCAGCCCGCCCACCGAGACCGCGGCGACCAGCGCCAACGCCGCCACCTCCAGCGTCACCAGCAGCGAAGCCGAGAGCAGCGGCCAGTCGGCGACCAGCGCGCGGGCGATGGCGACCGGGCCGGGCAGGACGTAGTCCGGCACGGCCCAGGCGCGCACCAGCCCCTCCCACAGCGCCAGCACGCCGAGGCCAAGCAGCCCCGGCGCCGCCCAGCGCAGCAGGGCCTCGCCCCGGTTCACGGCGCCATCCCCGTCGCGGCGGCGAGCGCGTGCGAGGCCTCGCGGCACAGCGCGGCATAGGCCGCCGAGGTGCGGTACTCCGCCTCGCGCGGCGCCGGCACGCCGTCGTGCCGCAGTTCCGCCACCACGCGCCCGGGCCGCGGCGTCATCACCAGGATGCGCGTCGAGAGGTAGACGCTCTCGAACACCGAATGCGTCACGAACACCACGGTGATCCCGCTCTCCGCCCAGAGCGCCAGCAGGTCGTCGTTCAGCCGGTGGCGCGTCAGCTCGTCGAGCGCGGCGAAGGGCTCGTCCATCAGCAGCAGCGAGGGCTGCGTCACCAGCGCCCGCGCGATCGAGACGCGCATGCGCATCCCGCCCGAGAGCTCGCGCGGGAAGGCCCGCTCGAACCCCGCGAGGCCGACCCGCGCCAGCGCCGCCGCCGCGCGCGCCTCGCCCTCCGCGCGCGGCACCCCGGCGAGGCGCAGGGGCAGGCGGACGTTGTCGAGCGCCGTCGCCCAGGGCATCAGCGTCGGGTCCTGGAAGACGAAGCCGATCGCGCGCCGCCGCTCCTCGTGCCCCGGCGCCCAGGCGATGCGGCCGGCGGAGGGTTCCGCCAGCCCCGTGATCAGCCGCAGCAGCGTGGACTTGCCGCAGCCGGAGGGACCGAGGAGCGAGAGGAACTCGCCTGGCGCGATGTCGAGGTCCACGCCGGCGAGCGCCAGGGTGCCGTTGGCGAAGCGCTTTTCGACCCCGCGCAGGGAGACCAGGGGGCCAGGAGGCGCGGGCGCCTCCCCGTGGCGGAAGACGGGCGCGGAAAGCGCCGTCACGCCCGGCCGATCCCCTTGTTCACGAACTCCAGCGAATAGGCCCGCCGCCAGTCGAGATTCTGCGGCAGCACGCCCACGGCGGCGACGGCGCGGTAGAAGCGCTCCCAGCGCGCATCCGTCATCGCGCCGATGCCGAGCGTCAGCGCGTCGCCGGAGCGCACGATGCCCATTTCGTTCATCATCCGCGTGCCGTAGGCGATCAGGTCGTCGGTCATCTCCGGGTTGTCGCGCTTGATCAGCGCGTTCGCCCCGGAGGTGTCGAAGCCGCCCGCCGGGCCCTTGAGGTACTGGTCCCAGCCTTCCAGGCTCGCGTCGATGAAGCGCTGGATCACCTCGCGCCGCTGCTCGATCGTCCGGCGGCCGATGTGGATGGTGGTGCCGTAATTCTCGAAGCCGGCGTCGTGGATCAGCAGCGTCACCGGATTCACGCCGGCCTTGCGGATGGAGTAGGGCTCGCTGCCCAGATAGCCCTGCTGGATGAGCATCCGGTCGGCGAGGAAGGGCTGCAGGTTGAAGGTGTAGGGCCGCACCTGCTCGTCGCGCAGCCCGTATTTGTCGCGGATGAACGGCCACCAGGTGGCGCGCGCCTGGGTACCGATCAGCAGGGTGCGGCCGCGCAGGCTCTCGAACCCGGTCACGCCAGTATCCGGGTGCGCGATCAGCACCTGCATGTCCTTCTGGAAGATGCCGGCGATGCAGAGGAAGGGCAGGTTCTCGCGCACGAAGTAGAGCGCCTCGATCCCGTTGGACATCGCCATGTCCACCCGGCCGCCGAGCAGGAGCTGCGCCGGATTGAGCTGCGGCCCGCCGGCCCTGAGCTCCACCTCCAGCCCCTTCGCGCGGTAGAGGCCCGCGGCCTGCGCCTGGTAGAAGCCGCCATGCTCGGCCTGGGCGCGCCAGTTGGTGACGAAGCTCACCCGGTCGAGGCGCGGCTGCGCCCGCACGGGCCCCCGCGCCGGCACGAGCAGCGGCGCCCCAGCGCCGAGCAGGCCGAGCGCCGCTCGGCGCGAAACCACATAACGCATGCGGCGGCAGCTTCCTGTCATCCTCGCCTTGTCCCCCCTCGCGCCCGCAGGTGCCGCGACCGGCCCTCAACTCGTGCCGTGGCGCCGGCGGAACGGCAGCAGCAACAGCCCGGTCCCCAGCCCGTAGGCGCCGTTGATCACGATGCTGCGCCACCAGCGGTTCACGTCCCACCCGCCCATCAGCGGCTGGCCGCGCAGTGCCGGCACCACGGTGAAGCCCACCAGCAC
>JADGHI010000013.1 GCA_019689515.1 Acetobacteraceae bacterium
GTTCTGAGTGCAGCCGCGTCGCGCCCCCCGTCCATGGGGTGGACCCCGGCAAGCGCCAGCCCTCCCCGCGCCGCCCATGCCAGCCAGCCCACCGCCGACGGCGACTCCGCCGGGCCGAGGCCGGTCGGTCAGGCCGGGATCATGCCCCGCCGCACCGCGATCGCATGCGCCGCCTGCCCGATCAGCTCCTGCACGATCGCAGCCGCGCTCTGCTCGCGCGTCACCATGCCGACCGATTGGCCGGCCATCAGGGAGCCGTGCTCGACATCGCCCTCGATGACCGCGCGCCGCAGCGCGCCGGCCCAGAAGTGCTCGATCTCAAGCTGCGCGTTCTCCTTGCTCACCTCTCCGGCGTGGTAGCGGCGCAGCACATCGGCCTGGTGCTCCAGGAAGCGGCGCGTGCCCTGGTTCTGCAGCGCGCGCACCGGGATCACCGGGAAGCGCGGGTCGAGCTGGACGGTGGGCAGGGCGTCACGCGCGGCGGCACGGATGTAGGCCTGCTTGAAGCGCGGATGGGCGATGCTCTCGGTGGCGCAGACGAAGCGCGTGCCGAGCTGCGCCCCCGCCGCGCCCATCTCCAGGTAGGAGAGGATCGCCTCGCCGCGGCCGATGCCGCCGGCAACGAAGACCGGCACCTCGCGGACCTCGGGCAGGATCTCCTGCGCCAGCACGTTGAGGCTGACCGGGCCGATATGCCCGCCGGCTTCGCTCCCCTCGATGACCAGCGCATCGGCGCCGCTGCGGATCAGGCGACGGGCGAGCACCAGGGCGGGGGCGAAGCAGATCACCCGAGCTCCGCCGTCCTTGGCGATGCGGATCGCGCCGCCGGGCGGGATGCCGCCGGCGAAGACGATATGCGAGACCCTCGCCGCCAGGCACACCCGCACCAGCTCCGGCAGCCGCGGATGCATGGTGATGAGGTTCACGCCGAAGGGGCGATCGGTCAGCGCCTGGGTGGCAGCGATCTCCTCCTCGAGCCGCGCCGGCTCCATTGAACCACCGGCGATGACGCCGAAGGCGCCGGCATTGGAGAGGGCAGCGACCAGGTTGCGCTCGCTCACCCAGCTCATGGCGCCGCCCATCAGCGCCCAGCGCGCGCCGAGGAAGGCGCTGCCGCGCGCCATCAGCGCATCGAGCGCCGCGAAGGCCTCGGGCGGCGCCGGGAGCCGGCTACAGGGCGGTACCGCGGCGTCCATCGGCCCGCGGATGGGTCAGGCCGCCGCCGGCGCGTCGAGCCCGTAGGCCGTGTGCAAGGCACGCACTGCGAGCTCGGTATACTCGGCCCCCACCAGCACGCTCACTTTGATTTCGCTGGTCGAGATGACCTGGATGTTGATGCCTTTCTCGGCGAGCGCCCGGAACATGGTATTGGCCACGCCCGCGTGGCTCCGCATCCCGATGCCGACGACGCTGATCTTGGCGACATCCGGATCGGCGAGCAGCATTTCGAAGCCGACCTCGCTGCGCGCGCGCTCCAGCACGTCCTTGGCGCGTGCGAGGTCGGCGCGGCCGACGGTGAAGGTCAGGTCCGTGGTGCCGTCGGCACCGATGTTCTGGACGATCATGTCCACGTTGACGTTCGCCCGCGACAGGGCGCCGAACACCGCCGCAGCGATGCCGGGCCGGTCCGGCACACGGCGAAGCGTCACCTTCGCCTCGTCGCGTGAATAGGCGATGCCGGAAACGATGGGCTTCTCCACGATCTCGTCCTCGTCAACGACCAGGGAACCGGGCTTGTCCTCGAAGGAAGAGAGCACCTGCACGCGCACCCGCTGCTTCATCGCAAGCTCGACCGAGCGGGTCTGGAGCACCTTCGCCCCAACCGAGGCCAGCTCCAGCATCTCCTCGTAGGAAATTTTTTCCAGTTTTTTTGCTCGAGGAACAATTCGCGGATCGGTTGTGTAGATGCCGTCCACATCGGTGAAGATGTCGCAGCGATCGGCCTTGATCGCCGCCGCCAGCGCCACCGCGGAGAGGTCCGACCCGCCGCGGCCGAGCGTGGTGATGCGGTTCCGCGGCCCGATCCCCTGGAAGCCGGTGATGACCGGGACCTGGCCCTGCCTGATCCGCTCGATGAGGATCTCCCCCTCGATCGCCTCGATCCGGGCCTTGCCGTGCGCGCCGTCGGTATGGATCGGGATCTGCCAGCCCTGCCAGGAGCGGGCCTCGACACCGATGGTCTGGAGGGCGATGGCGGTGAGGCCCGCGGTCACCTGCTCGCCGGTGGCGACGACCGCGTCGTATTCGCGCGCATCGTGCAGGGGCGAGAGGTCCTGGCACCATTTCACGAGCTGGTTGGTCACGCCGGCCATGGCGGAGACCACGACGGCAACCTCGTTCCCGGCATCCACCTCGCGCTTGACGCGGGCGGCGACATTGCGGATGCGGTCGAGATCGGCGACGGAGGTGCCGCCGAATTTCATCACGATGCGGGCCATGGCGGGGTCCGGAACGGCGAGGCGATCGGCAACGGGCCGGATGCGCGCGACGGGGCGGCCGGCCCGGGGGCGGGCAGAGATAACGACCGGCCTGCGTCGGGGCAACCTTCGTGCCGGTTTATGTTGTATGTAGAACGAAATTCGAGGAACTGCGAGTCGACGACGACGGCGCTTGGCCGGAGCCGCCTGCGCGGGCAGGGTGATCGGCACCATGCAGAGCACGAGTGAGCACCGCCGCCCAACCGCGCGCGCGGAGGAGATCGCGAAATTCGACCACCTGGCCGCGCGGTGGTGGGATCCGAACGGACCGATGGCGCCGCTGCACCGGATGAACCCGGTGCGTGTTCGCTGGATCGTGGAGCGCCTCGCCCGCGCCCATGGCCGCGATCCAGCGGCGCCTGACGCGCTGAGCGGCCTCTCCGTGCTGGACGTAGGCTGCGGCGCCGGCCTGGCGAGCGAGGCCCTGGCGCGGCACGGCGCGGAAGTGACCGGCCTCGACGCCGCTGGAGAGGCGCTGGAGGTAGCGCGGACGCATGCCGCGGCCGAGAGCTTGTCGATTCGCTACCGCGCCGGCGCGCCCGAGGACCTGCTTCCGGAAGCGGCAGGCCAGTTCGATGCCGTGCTGGCGCTCGAGGTGGTCGAGCACGTGGCCGAGCGGACCGCCTTCCTCCACCACCTTGCGCAGCTTGCGCGGCCGGGGAGCGGGATGGTGATCCTCTCCACCCTGAACCGCACGCCGCGGGCTTTCCTGCTGGCGAAGCTCGGCGCGGAATACCTGCTGCGCTGGCTTCCGCCGGGGACGCATGACTGGCGGATGTTCGTCACCCCGGCGGAACTGGGGGCGGAGCTGCGGGCCGCGGGACTGCGCGTGACGGACATCGCCGGGATGACGCTCGACCCGCTGCGCGGGGCGTTCAGGATCACGCGCGACGTCGGGGTGAACTACCTCCTGGCGGCGCAGCGCTGAGCCTTCGTCCTGTCCGTCGCCGCCCGCCGGGAGGCGGCGAGCGGACGGGCGGGCGTGCGGAAGCGCGGCCGGCGGCAGGCCAACCGGTCAGGCGTCGGCCGGCGGCACCCAGGGGATGCGGGCGACCGCGATGCCCTCTTCGCGCAGCGCCTCGGCCTCGGCCTCCGTGGCTTCGCCGTAGATGCCGCGACGTTCGCCCTCTAGGGTCCCCTCCTGCATCTGCTTGTGCAGCTTCCGTGCCTCCTCGGAGAAGGCGCGGCCGACATATTCGCAGTTCCGCTCGACCTCGGCGCGGACGCGCTGGAGAAGCGCCAGCACCTGTGCCGGAATCCGTCCGGCCGCAGCGGGAGGCGCCACCGGCTGTGCCGGGACCTGGCCGCCGGCCGGGGCACCGCCGGTGCGCGCGACGGCGGGCGGCGCCGGCGGCGCGGCCTCTGGCCTGCCCTTCACGCCCGGCGTCTTGGCGATGGCCGGCGCCATCAGCGCGCGCGAGACCTTGGTGCCGCCGCAGACCGGGCATTCCACCATCCCGGCCTTTGCCAGCTTCTCGAAAGCGGCGCTGTCCTTGAACCAGCCGTCGAAGGCGTGGGGGCCGTCATCGGCCGAGGATTCGCAGCGCAACTGGTAGTGAATCATGCTCCCATCCTGTCGCGGGAACCCGGCGGCTTCCTGCGTTCGTTCCCAAACGATATTGGCACTCATCGGCTTCGAGTGCCAATGGTTCCGGAACGCTCAGGCCGTCGCCTCACCGGCCAGCAACGCGTCGAGCTTGCCGGCGCGCTCCAGCGCGGCCAGGTCGTCCGAACCACCGATCGGCCGTCCGTCGATGAAGATCTGCGGCACCGTCGTCCGCCCGCCGGAGCGCTCGATCGCCTCGCGCCGCGCCTCGGAGCCGTGAGGGGCGTCGTGCTCGATGTAGGCGACCCCCTTGCGGTCCAGCAGCGCCTTGGCGCGCGCGCAGTACGGGCAGAAGAAGGTGGTGTAGATCTCGACCTTGGCCATGGCACCGAAGGTTGGGTCCCGGCACGATCCGGTCAAGGCGCTTCCCCGGCCGCCAGCCGAGGATCGGGCACGCGCGCGGCGGCGAGCACGTCCACCGCCGCCGCGCCAGCCCTGAGCAGCACGCGGGCGCAGGCTTCCGCGGTGGCGCCGGAGGTCAGCACGTCGTCCACCAGCAGCACCCGGCGCCCGGCGATTCGCGCCGCCCCGCCGCGGCGCAGCGCGAAGGCACCGCCGACGAGGGCCGCCCGCTCCGCCGCGCCGCGCTCGCCGAGGGCTGGGGTGGCGCGGGTCCGGCGCAGGAGGTCCGGCGCGCAGGGCCGGCGCGCGAGCCGTGCCACGGCGCGGGCAAGGAGCGCCGCCTGGTCGTAGCGTCGCGCCAGGCGGCGGCGCCAATGCGCCGGCACGGGGGCGACGAGATCGGCGCGGGCGAGCAGCGCCGCCCCCGCGCGCGCCATCTGCGCCGCGAGCGGAGCGGCGAGCTCGGTCCGGTCGGCATGCTTGAAGGGCAGGATCAGCCGCTTCGCCCCCTCGTCGTAGCGCAACGCGGCGCGGGCGGCGGCAAAGGCGGGCGGAGCGGCGGCGCAGCCGGGGCACTGCCCCCGCGAATCGGCCAGGCCGGCATGGGCGAAGGGCACGCCGCAGCGGACGCAGAGCGGCTCGGTGATGAAGTTGAGCTCGCGGAAGCAGGCGGCGCAGAGCGTGCCCTGAACGGTGACCTCCGCTTCGCAGGTCAGGCAGTGCGGCGGGAGGAGTGCGTCGAGCGTGGCCCGGAGGAGGCCGGCGGCGACCGCGCCCACAACGCCGATTCGCGCCCGGAGTCCGGCGGCTCCCGCCACTGCCGGGCCGGCGCCGTCAGGTGGCGCCGGCGGGGACCCCGAAACGCGCATCGCCGTCGCGTTCGACCTCGTGGATCAGATCCACCTCCCAGGAGAGATAGGCGCGCATCGCCTCCTCGACCCCGGAATTCCGGTCGTAGGGGCGGAGATAGAAGTCGATGCAGGCGGCATCCGGCGGATCGGTGCGGTCGGCATGCAGCGGCAGGCCGGCGGCCTGCCAGGCCTTGGTGCCGCCGGCGAGAATCCGCACCGGCACCGTGCGGAGCAGCGCCTGCACCTCGGGCACGGCGAGCCGGGCCAGCGCCTCCTCGGGCGCGGCGATGACGACGGGACGGTCCGCGGCCAGCCGCGGGGCGAGCGCCGCGAGGCGCGTGCGGACGCCCCAGAGCGCGCCGGGGATGTGGCCGGCACGGAAGTCGATCGAGCGACTGAGCTCGATCACCTGGGCAGCGCCGTCGGCCAGCTGGGCCGCGAGTTCGGGCGCGGAGAGGGCGGGAACCTTTACCGCCTTGGCCTCCGGGCAATCCGTGACGCCGGGGCCTTCCTCGAGCCGGCCGGCGAGCTCGTCCTCCAGCACATAGACCTCGTAGCCGGCCCCCATCTGGCGCAGCCAGCCGCCGGTCATCCGCGCGCGGACGCCTGCATCGTCCACCAGCACGATCCGGGCGTTGCGCACCGCCACCCAGCGGTCGGTGGCCTGGACGAGCTGCCCGCCGGGCGCGTTCTGGCTGCCGGACAGGTGGCCGGCGGCGAATTCCTCAGGTGATCGCACGTCAAGGAGATAGAGGCTGCGGTCCACATCGCGCCGCAGCGCCTCCAGACCGTCGCGGGTCAGGGTCCTCACCCCCGCGCGCTCGGCGAATCGCCTCGCCCGTGCCAGCGCCTCAGCCGCGCCGGAGGGCGTTCCGGGCGGGTAGGTGCGGGTCTCGCCGCGGGCGCAGGAGAAGCCGGCGAGTTCCCAGCCCATCGTGCCGTTGCGCAGCGCGACCACGCGGTTCGGCAGGCCGGCGCTGCGCAGGCTCTCGGCGCCGAGGATCGAGCGGGTGCGGCCCGCGCAGTTCACCACCACCGTCGTCTCGGGGCGGCGCACCAACTCGCCGATGCGATAGACCAGCTCGCCGCCCGGGACGTTGATCCCGCCGGGGATGGACATGCGGTGGAACTCGTCCATCGGGCGGCTGTCGAGGATCACCAGGTCCTCGCCGCGATCCATCATCGCCTTGAGCTCGGCGGGATCGATGCTCGGCGTCCCGTAGTGGTGCTCCACCCACTCGCCGAAGGCCTTGGAGGGGACGTTGACGCCGGAGAAGACCACATAGCCCGCCGCCTTCCAGGCCGGCACGCCGCCCTCCAGAATTGAGACGTCGGTGTAGCCGATGGATTCGAGCCAGGCGGCGAGGCGTTCGGCCAGCCCCCCTTCCCCGCCGTCGGTCACGCAGATCCGGATGCTGCGGCGCGGCAGCAGGGCGCGGGCGCGCAGCTCCGCGCGCGAGAGCGGGCAGGGCACGGCCCAGAACAGATGGCCGGTGCCGAACTCCCCTTCCTCGCGGGCATCGAGGATCGCGAGTTCCCCCCCGTCGGAGAGCCACCGCTTGAGGGTGGGCGCATCGATCCGGTGTGCCATCGGCCTCCCCTTTCCTCAGCCCTGCGCGCGATGAGAGCGACGGGGCGCGCCCTCGGGGCGGCCCTCGGCGGCAATGGTCATGCGGCGTTCCCCCGCGGCGGTGCTTCACGGGCGAGGCTAGCCCGGCTTGCGGACGGGCGGAACCGGGCGCATC
The DNA here is from genome assembly GCA_019689515.1 of Acetobacteraceae bacterium. Lineage (GTDB taxonomy): Bacteria > Pseudomonadota > Alphaproteobacteria > Acetobacterales > Acetobacteraceae > Caldovatus. Next base: position 7,022 of record JADGHI010000013.1, read on the forward strand.
TGCGCCGCATGACCGCCACCCTGCCCGCCTCCAATCCCGCGGAGGTCTTTGACCGCCGCCTGGTCCGCCTGCGCCGTGACCGCGCCGCGACGACCGTCGGGCAGGTCGCGCCGATCCTCGACGAGGCGGCGGAGCGGCTGCTCGACCGGCTCGACGACGTGACGCGACGCTTCACCCGGGCGCTCGACCTCGGCGGCCGGGGGGCGGTGGCGCCGCGGCTGCGTGCGCGCGGCATCCCCTTCGTCGTCTCGGCCGATCTCTCGGCCCCGATGGCGGCGCGCGCCGGCGGCCTGCCGGTGGCGGCGGACGAGGAGTGGCTGCCCTTCGCGCCGGAGAGCTTCGACCTGATCGTTGCCTGCCTGTCGCTGCATTGGGTGAACGACCTTCCGGGCGCGCTCGTGCAGATCCGCCGGGCGCTGGTGCCGGACGGGCTGTTCCTCGCGGCCCTGCCCGGCCTCGGCACGCTGCAATCGCTGCGCGAGGCGCTGGCGGTGGCCGAAACCGAGCTGCGCGGCGGCCTCTCGCCGCGCGTCTCGCCCTTCCCGGAGCTGCGCGACGCGGCGCATCTGCTGCAACGGGCCGGCTTCGCGCTGCCGGTGGCGGACGTGGAGACGCTGCCACTGCGCTACCGCTCCGCCGCCGGGCTCTTCGCCGACCTGCGCGCCGCCGGCGAGGCGAACGCGGTGCGGGCACGCGATCCCCGCATCCCGCCGCGCATGCTGTTTCCACGCGCCGCCTCCCTGCTGCCGGCGGAGGCCGACGGGACCCTAGCGATGCCGCTCAGCCTGGTGGTGATGACCGGCTGGGCACCGCATGAGAGCCAGCAGAAGCCCGCCCGGCCGGGCAGCGCGCAGGCGCGCCTCGCGGACGCGCTGGGCACGGTGGAGCGCAGCGCCGGCGAGAAGACGGGCCGGGGCTAAGTGGCAGGCGCCGGCGACCCCGCCGGCCACGGCCGCAACCGGCCGCCACCTTCCCGGCTCGCTGGCCGGTACCGTCCGCACCTGCGCACAGGGCACGCCGCGCCTGTCCGCCATGCCACCTGCGCGCAGCGCCTTCCAGGCCCGGCGCCTTGCAACGCGGCCCTGCGACGCGCATCTTGGGCTCACCAGAGCAACACGCCCGTCCGGACAACCCGCCCCATGGAGCAGCAAGGCGCAGAAAGCCGCCGAATCACCCTACACGCACCCGAGGACTTCGAGGGAATGCGCCGCGCGGGCCGGCTGGCGGCAGAGACGCTCGACATGATCGTCCCGTATGTGCGCCCCGGGGTGACGACGGGCGAATTGGACCGGCTCTGCCACGAGTTCATCGTCTCCCACGGTGCCGTGCCGGCACCGCTCGGCTATCGCGGCTTCCCGAAGTCGATCTGCACCTCCGTCAACCATGTGGTGTGCCACGGCATCCCCGGCGACCGCGTGCTGCAGGAGGGCGACGTCATCAACATCGACGTGACGGTGATCCTCGACGGCTGGCACGGCGACACCAGCCGCATGTTCGTCGCCGGCACGCCGAGCACCAAGGCGCGGCTGCTGCTCGACGTCACCTACGAGGCGTTGATGCGCGGCCTCGCCGTGATCCGCCCTGGGGCGACGCTGGGCGATATCGGCCACGCGATCCAGACCTATGTCGAGCGCCACCGCTTCAGCGTGGTGCGCGACTTCTGCGGCCACGGCATCGGCCGGCGCTTCCACGAGCCGCCGAACGTGCTGCATTTCGGCCGCCCCGGTGAGGGTCCGGTGCTGAAGCCCGGCATGTTCTTCACCGTGGAGCCGATGGTGAACGCCGGCCGGCCGGAAGTGAAGATCCTCGACGACGGCTGGACGGCCGTGACGCGCGACCGCTCGCTCTCGGCGCAGTTCGAGCACATGGTCGGGGTGACGGAGGACGGGGTGGAGGTCTTCACCTTCTCGCCCGCCGGGCTGCACAAGCCGCCCTATTCGCTCTGACGCGGTCTGGCGGGCGCGCCCCGCAGGGCGCCCGGCAGCGTGATATCTGCGTTTGTAGTGCGTCCTTCCCCTCGCCTTTCCGCGCCCGTCCGGCGAAGGCTCACGGCGGAGGGGTGGGACATGGCGGCGAAGAAGACGGGCCTGGCGGAGCCTGTGTCCGCGGCGACATCGCTGCGGCCTGACGCGCTCGGCCTGCCGCTGTTCCGCGTCACGCGGGTGCCGGCGCCGCAGGCGGGATCGGCGGCATCGCCATCGCGACGGCCATCGCGGCGGGTCGAGGCCGCTGGCGCAATGCCAGCGGCGCCGCCCGGCCATCTCGGCCACCGCGCGCGGATGCGCGAGAAGCTGCTCTCCGCAGGGCCGGAGGCGCTGCTCGACCACGAGCTGCTCGAGATGGTGCTGTTCATCGCCCTGCCGCGGCGCGACACCAAGCCGATCGCACGTGCCCTGCTCGCGCGCTTCGGCTCCTTCGCCAACGCCATCGCCGCACCCATCGCCGAGCTGCGCGAGGTGGACGGCCTCGGCGAGGCCGGCATCGCGGCGCTGAAGACGGTGCAGGCGGCTGCGCTCCGTCTGATGCGGGCCGAGGTGCTGGACCGGCCGGTGCTGAACAACTGGGAGCGGCTGACCGACTACCTCTCCGCCGCACTGTCACGAGAGCGGGTGGAGCAGTTCCGCGTGCTCTTCCTCGACTCCAAGAACCGCCTGATCGCGGACGAGGTGCAGGCCCGCGGCACCGTCAACCACACCCCGGTCTATCCGCGCGAGGTGGTCAGGCGCTGCCTCGAACTGCAGGCCACCGCGCTGATCCTGGTGCACAACCACCCCTCCGGCGATCCGACACCGAGCCGCGCGGATGTGGAGATGACGCAGGAGATCAAGGCGGCCGCGGCCACGCTCGGCGTCGTGGTGCACGACCACCTCGTCCTCGGCAAGGGACGGTACTTCTCCTTCCGGCGCGAGGGGCTGCTGTAGCACGGCTAGCGCATCCCGCCGGCAGCACGATCGGCCGCACGGACTGATCCCACGTTCCCCCTGCACAAGAGGCCGGCAGCGGCCGCGGCGAACCGGGCCACGCCTATGCGCTGGCCTGCACCGCGGGGGGTGGACGATCCGAGCGAATCAGTCCCCATTGCCGCCGCCGGCGCCGGCGGGCATTTGTGTGGCGGCGGCATGCTAACGCATCGGGTCGCGGGACCGAAACAACGAGGACGGAGGACGCTGACATGGAACGGGCCGACAGCAGCGGCATCACAACTTCCACGCGACCTGACGCGCCGGCGGGGATCGGGCGCCGCGCGGCGCTGCTGTCCGGTGCGGCCATGGCGTTGGCGGCCGGCGCCGCTCCGGCGCGCGCGCAGTCGAAGCCGTCGCTCACGGTCGCCGTCGGGACCGACCTCAACACGCAGGATCCCTGCCGCGTCGCCGGGGGCAACGACTACTACTTCTTCGCCAACGTCTTCGAGGGGCTCTACGGCCCGGACGAGGAAGGCAAGCCCGCGCCGCTGCTCGCCGAGAGCCACACGGTCAGCCCGGACGGCCTGACCTACGAGTTCACGCTGCGGCCGAATGCGCGCTTCCACAACGGCGAGCCGGTCACGGCCGAGGACGTGCGGTTCAGCTGGCAGCGCGCCGTCGCGCCCGAGACGCGCAACCCGAGGGCGAGCGTCCTCGTCGCCAACATCGCCGATGTCGAGGTCCTCGACGATCGGCGCTGCCGGGTGCGGCTGAAGAAGCGCGACGCCTCCTTCCTCGATAACTGCGGCGAGTACTGGTACATCATCTCGAAGAAGCACGTCCAGGCGGCCGGCGAGAATCCCTTCGACCGGCAGCCCATCGGCACCGGGCCCTTCGCCTTCGTCGAGCGCCGCCCCCGCTCCTACATCAAGCTGCGCGGCTTCGAGCAGCATTGGGGCCGGGTTCCGGCCTTCGGCGAGGTCACGCTCAAGATCGTCCCTGACGACCAGTCCCGCGTCGCCCAGGTCCAGACCGGCGAGTCGGACATCGTGGTCAACGTCCCGCCCGTGCTCGCCGCGCCGCTGCAGCGTCTGCCCAATATCCAGGTCATCCGGGCGCCCAGCTTCCAGAATGTCTACATCGCCATCAACGCGCTGAACGGGCACCCGGGGCTCCGGCGCGCCGATGTGCGCCGGGCGCTGAACATGGCGGTGGACAAGGCGGCGCTGCTGCGCGCGACCATGCTGGGCTTCGCGCAGCCGCTCGAGCTCCCCTGCCACACCAACATCTTCGGCTGCGACGTGCAGGTGACGCCCTATGGCTACAATCCTGACCGCGCGCGCCAGATCCTCAGGGAGGCCGGCTTCGATTTCAACCGCCCGCTGCGGCTGCTGGGCCAGGGTACGGGCCGCGTCCCGCAGGCGCGGGAGACGTTGCAGGGTGTCGCTGCCTTCCTGAACCGCATCGGCGTGAAGACCGAGATCAACATGCTGGACTACGGCGCGTGGATCTCCGCCTACGGCGCGCGGGAGAAGGACCCTTCGGTGGACATGGTGTTCGCCAATTTCACCGACTACAACGGCGACCCCTCCGGTCGCCTGCTGCGCCAGGTCCGCACGGGCGGCACCTATTCCTGGTACTCGAATCCCGAGATCGACGCGATGCTCGACCGGATGAACGACTTCGCCTCGGTCGAGGAGCGCCAGCAGTTCGTCCGCGGCCTGATTGCCCGCCTGCATGAGGAGGCGCCGCTGATCCCGCTCTGGACCCTTGATTCCATCTACGGCGTCAGCAAGCGGCTGAGCTGGAAGCCGACCCCGAACGTATCCTGGCCCGTGCTGTGGAACGTGAGGCGCGCTTCCTAGGTCGGAACGCTCTAAGGCAAGTGCGGAATGGCGCGCTTCATCCTGACCCGGCTCGGGCAGACGCTGGTCACCCTGGCGCTTCTGACCATCCTGATCTTCGTCCTCGCCCGGCTCACGGGAGACCCGACTCCGCTGGTGCTGCCGTCGGAGGCGACCGAGGCTGACCGCGCCTTCTTCCGCGAGCAGTACGGGCTCGACCGCCCGATCCATGAGCAGTACGTCGTCTTCCTGCGCAACGTGCTGCATGGCGACTTCGGGATCTCCTTCCGGTACCGCGAGCCCGCCTTCAACCTGGTGCTGATGGCGATCGGCCCGACGCTCCAGCTCGCCGGCGTCTCGATGCTCGTCGCGGTCATGCTCGGGCTGCCGCTCGGCATCGCCGCGGCGCTGCGTCCTGGTTCGTGGCTGGCCGCGGCGGTGCGCGCCTACGCCAGCTTTGGCCAGGCGGTGCCGACCTTCTGGTCGGGCCTGATGCTGATCTTCTTGTTCGCCATCACCCTCCCTCTCCTGCCCTCCTCCGGCTATGGAGAGGTGGAGAACTTCGTGCTGCCCGCCGTCACCCTCGGCTTCTACGCCTCGGCCTCGGTGACGATGCTGACCTGGGCCAACATGACCGAGGCACTGCGCAGCGATTTCGTGCAGATGGAGCGCGTGCTCGGCATCCCGCGCCGCCTGATCGTGCTGAAGCATGCGCTGCGCAACGCCTCGCTCCCCATCGTGACCTATCTCGGCCTGCAATTCGGCCTGCTGCTCGGCGGCGCGGTGGTGACCGAGCGCGTCTTCGCCTGGCCGGGCGTGGGCCAGATGCTCGTGGACGCCATCCTCAATCGCGACTATCCCGTCGTGCAGGCCGCCGTGATGCTGACCGCCGTGCTCGTGATGACCATCAACCTCGCTGTGGACCTTCTCTATGCGGTGCTCGACCCGCGGGTGAGCCGGTCGTGAGCGCGACAGCGGAGGAGAGGCCCGCCGGAGCAGGCGGCCTCCTCGGCGCGCGGCTGTGGAGGAGCGGCGCCGGACGGCCGCCACTGCTCGCGACCGCGATCTGCCTGCTGATGGTTGTTGCGGCGCTCGGCGGCGGGGCGATCGCGCCCTATGTGCCGGACGAGGCCGACTTCACGGCCATCCTCGTGCCGCCCGCCTGGGCGGAAGGGGGATCGCTCGCCCACCTGCTCGGCACGGACCAGCTCGGCCGCGACATGCTGAGCCGCCTGATCGCGGGGGCGCGCATCTCGCTGCTGACCGCGGGCGCAGCGGTGCTCGCCGGCGGCACCATCGGCGTTACGCTCGGCCTCGCGGCCGGCTATCTCGGCGGCGTCGTCGAGGCGGTGATCATGCGCATCGTGGACGCCTTCCTCGCCCTGCCCTTCATCCTTATGGCGCTCGCCTTCGTGGCGGCGCTGGGGACAGGGGTCGGCAACATCATCCTGGTCATGGTGCTGACCAATTGGGCCCGCTACGCCCGCCTGGTGAGAAGCGAGGTCGTCTCGATCAAGAAGCGCGACTTCGTGCTGCTCGCGCGCGTCGCCGGCCTCCGGCCCTGGCAGATCGCGCTGCGACACATCCTGCCGAACGCGCTCACCTCCATCCTGGTGCTCGCGGTGCTCGACGTCGGCCGCGCGATCATCCTCGAGTCCTCGCTCTCCTTCCTCGGGGTCGGCATCCAGCCGCCCGACGTGTCCTGGGGCCTCGCCCTCGCCGAGGGGCGGACCTACATGACCGTTGCCTGGTGGCTGACGGTCTGGCCGGGGCTTGCCATCGTGCTCGCCGTGATGAGCTTCAACGCGCTCGGCGACTGGATGAAGGCGGGCTTCGATCCGCGCGGCCGGCTGTAGGTCGCCGCGCGATGACTCTCCCGAACGAACCGCTCCTCGTCGTGCGCGGCCTGAACATCGAGTTCGGCCCGCCCGAGCGCCCCGTGCGCGCCGTCGCCGACGCCGACCTGACCTTGGCACCGGGCGAGATCCTCGGCATCGCCGGCGAGTCGGGTAGTGGCAAGACCACGCTCTGCTCCGCCATCATGCGCACCCTGCCGCGCTCGGCCCGCGTCTCGGGCAGGGTCGAATTCGCGGGGAAGGAGCTGCTCTCCCTGTCCGAGCGGGAGATGGCGCGCCTGCGCGGGCGCGACCTCTCGATGGTGCTGCAGAACCCGATGACCTCGCTCGATCCGCTCTACACGATCGGCAACCAGCTCGAGGAGGTGCTGCGAGAGCGGCGGCGCGGCGGAGCCGAGGTCCGGCCCGGCGGCGCGGTGGAGGTGCTGCGCCGCGTCCACCTCACCGCGCCGGAGCTGCGGGTACGGCAGTACCCGCATCAGCTCAGCGGCGGCATGCGCCAGCGGGTGCTGGTCGGGATGGCGACGGCCGCGGCACCGCGGCTGCTGATCGCGGACGAGCCGACCACGGCGCTCGACGCCTCGATCCAGGACGAGATCCTGATCCTGTTCCGGGAGCTGCGCGACACCGCGGGCAGCGCGGTCGTCATCGTCACGCACGACCTTTCCGCGATCCGGCGGCTCTCCGATCGGGTGATCATCATGTATGCCGGCCGCATCGTCGAGGAGGGCCCGACCGCCGAGGTCTTCCGCGCGCCACGTCATCCGTACACGCGCGCCCTGCTCGGCTCCCTGCCGCGGATCGAGGATGAGGAGGTCGTTCTCCAGCCCATCCCGGGCCAGGTGCCTGATCTCGCCCGATTGCCGCCGGGCTGCGCCTTCGCCGCGCGCTGCCCGGTGGCGCTCGATGCCTGTCGCGCCGAGCGGCCGCAGGAGAGCACGGTCGGCGAACGCCATCGGGTCTTTTGCTGGCAGGCGGCGGCGGGAGGTGCGGCATGAACCCGGACACCTCTCCGCCCATGGTCGAGGCGGTCGGTCTGACCAAGACTTTCGCGCTCCCGGCCACCACGCTGTTCGGCAAGGCGCGATCCGTGACGGCGGCCGTGGATGTCTCCTTCCGCATCCCGCGGGGCCGGACCTTCGGCTTCGTCGGCGAGTCCGGCAGCGGCAAGAGCACGGTCGCGAAGATGCTGCTGAAGCTGGAGGCGCCCAGCGCAGGCCGGCTCCTGGTTGAAGGGGAGGACATCTTCGCCCAGACGCCGGCCGAGGAGCTGGCCTACCGGCGCAAGGTCCAGGCGGTCTTCCAGGACCCCTACGGCTCGCTCAGCCCGCGCATGCGCGCCGACCGCATCATCACGGAGCCGCTGCGGGCGCATGGGGTCAGCCGGCGCGAGGCGGAGGACCGGGTGCCGGACCTCCTCCGGCTGGTCGGGCTGCCACCGGAATCGGCGCGCAAGTATCCGCACGAGTTCAGCGGCGGCCAGCGCCAGCGCCTCGCCATCGCGCGCGCGCTGTCAGTGGATCCGCAGCTCCTCGTGCTGGACGAGCCGGTCTCGGCCCTCGACGTCTCGGTGCGCGCGCAGGTGCTGACGCTCCTGCGCGAGATGCAGCAGCGGCTGGGGTTGACCTACCTCTTCATCGGCCACGACCTCGCCGTGGTGCGCTACCTCAGCGACACGGTCGGCGTCATGTATTTCGGCCGCATGGTCGAGCTGGGGCCGGCCCGCCTCGTCCTGCGGCACCCTGCCCATCCCTATACGCGGCGCCTGGTTGCGCTCGCGGCGGGCGACGCGCCGCTCGGCGCCGTGCGCATGCAGGGTGAGCTGCCGAACCCGCTGTCTCCGCCGAGCGGCTGCCTGTTCCGCACGCGCTGCCCCTACGCGGACGCCACCTGCGCCGCGCGTCTGCCGGAGATGCGCCCGGTGGGGCCGGACCACCTCGCCGCCTGCCATCACCATGAGGCGGTGGCGGCCGGCACCAAAGCGGAAACCGGCCCGCTGCTGCAGGAGGCGTAGCGGGCCGGCCGGGGCGTCAGCCTAGGCTTCGATCACGGCGACCGTCTGGCCGGTCGCCACGGCGTCGCCGGGGGCAACGAGGATCTCGACGACGCGTCCGTCCACCGGCGCGCTGATCGGGATCTCCATCTTCATCGACTCGATGGTGAGGATCGGATCGTCCTCGGAGACCGTATCCCCAGGGGAAACCTCGTGCCGGATGACGCTGCCCGGCGTTTCGGCCTTCACCTCGATTCTCTTCATGCGTCGTCCTCGAGCCTTCTCTCGCTTCGGCTAGAAGTTGTAGGGCCAGGTGGCCATGTAGTGGCGCCCGACGCCGCCGGAGACGCGGTTCTCGTGCACCGCGAGCATGCGGATCAGCCAGGCGCGGGTCTCGCGCGGGTCGATCACGTCCTGCGCCAGGAAGCCGGCCGCGAGGTCATAGGCGCTGGTGTCGCGGGCGAGTTCGCTGCGCAGCGCCTCGAACCGTTCCGGGTCCGTCTGGCGGCGCACGCCGTGCAGCACGTTCACCGCGGCGGCCGAGTCCATGAAGCTGACATCGGCGCTGTACCAGGCGGCGATCTCGTCGGCGGTGCCGCCCATGTTGATGTAGGCCTGCCCATAGCTCTTCCGCATGATCACGGCGAGCTTGGGCACCGTCGCCATCTCCAGCGCGTGGTTGAAGTTCATGATGTGGCCAGCGAGGCCGAGCCGCTCGCCCTCGACGCCGACGAGGAAGCCGGGCGTGTCGGTCAGGAAGACCAGCGGGATGTTGAAGGAGTCGCACAGCACGACGAAGCTGGTCGCCTTGCGGCAGGCCTGGGGATCGAGCGCGCCGCCCTTGAAGATCGGATTGCTGGCGATGATGCCGACCGTGCGTCCGTCGATGCGCGCGAGGCCGCAGGTGAGGACCTTCGCGAAGCGCTCCTTGATCGGGAAGAAGCTGTCGCGGTCCACGATGACGTCGATCACCCGCCGCACGTCGTACACGCGCTCGCGCTGCTCGGGCACGATCTCGAGGATGCGTTCCATCCCCTCGCCCGAGCCCGGCGGGACCGGCGCCCGCGGCGGTGGCTCGTTCGCGTTGGAGGGCATGTAGCTGAGGAAGCGGCGGATCGCGAGCAGCACCTCCTGGTCCGTCGCATAGGCCTGGTCTACCTCGCCGGTGACCTCGGTGCGCAGCCGCCAGCCGCCGAGGTCCTCCGGGTCCACCTCCTCGGAGATCGCGACCGCCGTCACCTTCGGACTGGAGACGGCGAGGACCGCGCCCTTGCGCATCAGCACGAAGTCCGACATCGCGGCCTTCCAGCTCGGCGAGCCGTAGCTCTGCCCCAGGATGGCCGTGACCCAGGGCGTCTGCCGCCGGCGGTCATAGACCTGGTGGCTGCGCGTGCGCGCGATGCCGCGCGCGCCCATCACGTCCGGAATGCGTGCGCCGCCCGCCTCGCCGAGGATCACCATCGGGATGCCGCGCGCGATGGTGGTCTTGCGCACATGCTGGAATTTCAGGCTTGCGACCGGCGCGCTCGAGGCGCCGAGCGTGGTGAAGTCGTAGGCGACGACGCCGACCTCGCGTCCGTCTATGCGTCCGTAGCCCGTGACCACGCCGTCGCAGGGCGAGCGGTCGCGGTCCTCCGGCCGTTCCGAGACCGCGAAGAGGCCCACTTCCTGAAACGACCCCTCATCGAGCAGGAAGGCGATGCGCTGCCTGGCATTCAGGAGGCCGGCGGCGGCGAACTCCTCGAGCTTCCTCTTCGACCCCATGGCGAGCGCCTTTTCGCGGCGCCGCGCGTGCTCGGCGATCTCGCGCTCGAACGGCATCGTACCCCCATGCTCACCGTGGGCCGCACATGAAGCGGCATGCCATGCGCGCAACATGGCAGAGTTGACGCACGCGGCAAGAGCGGCTTCTCATCCGGCCCCCACCTACGCACGGATGCTCCTGGGAGGAGCGGTCATGAGCAGCGGACGCGCCGCGAGCCGCGAGGCAAATCTACGGCGCCTCTTCGAGCCTTCCTCCGTCGCAGTCCTCGGCGCGTCGGAGGTCGTTACCAAGGCTGGCGGGCGCCCCCTCGCCTATCTGCGGGAGACGGGCTTCGCCGGCCGGGTCTATCCGATCAATCCGCGTCACCGCACGCTGTTCGGCTTCGACTGCTTCCCCAGCCTCGACGCGCTGCCCGAGGTGCCCGATCTCGTCGTCGTCGCCATCCCCGCCGAGGGGGTGCTACCGGCGGTGCGCCAGGCCGCCGCGATGGGCGTCGGGGCGATGGTGATCTACACCAGCGGCTTCGCGGAGGTCGGGCTGGAGGGCGGCGCGGTCGAGCGCGAGATCCGCGACATCTGCGAGCGGACGGGCCTGGTTGTCTGCGGCCCTAACTGCCAGGGCATCGCGAACCTGTTCAACGGCCTGTCGGTCAATTTCTCCACGGCCCTCTCCGAGGGCCAGCCGAAGCCCGGGCCGATCGGCATCGTCTCGCAGAGCGGGCTGGTCGGTGCGCTGATCGCCTCCGAGTGCATGGCGCGTTCGCTCGGGCTCGGCTACCTGGTCAGCACGGGGAACGAGGCCGGCTTCGAATTCGCCGACGCCGTCGCGCACATGGCGGACGATCCGCGCGTCCGCGTCATCGTCGGCTACCTCGAAGGCATCCGAGACGTCACGCGCTTCCGTGCCGCCGCGCTGAAGGCGCGGGAGAAGGGCAAGCCGGTGGTCGTCCTCAAGGCCGGGCGGAGCCCCGCGGCGGCGCGCGCCGCGGCCTCGCACACCGGCGCGCTCGCAGGCTCCGCACGACTGCACGACGCGCTCTTCGCCGAGCTCGGCGTCGTGGTGGCTGAGAGCCTCGAGGACCTCCTGGACGCCGCGGTCACCTTCGGCGCCGCGCTGCCCGCACCGCGCGGGGCACGGGTTGGAATCGTCGGCAACTCGGGCGGCTTCAACGTCCTCTGCACCGACGACCTGCACCGCTTCGGCCTGGAGCTCGCCTCCCTATCCGAGGCGACGCAGGCCGAGATCGCGGCGCATCTGCCGGCCTTCCTCTCGGCGCAGAATCCCGTGGACCTGGCGTCCCTGTCGCAGACGGATCCGGCGACGACGCGCAAACTGCTGGAGCGGGTGGCGGACGACCCGGGCGTGGACATCGTGATCTGCTGCTTCGGCGCGATCCGCGCCGCGTCGGACGCGCTTACGGCCGAGCTGGTCGCCTTCGCGCGCTCGGCGAGCAAGCCGATGGTCGCGGCCTGGCTCGCCTCGGCACCTTCCGGCTTCGCGGCACTCTCGGCGGCAGGCGTTCCGACCTTCACCGATCCGTCCCGCGCTGCGAAGGCCGCGCGACGCCTGCTGGATGCGGCGCGGCGTTCGGCCGACGCGGCGCGACCGGCACCGGCCGCGGCCTCCTCCTCGCCGGCGGAGGCCGCGCCCGTCGTGGCGCTCGTCCGCGCGGCGCAGACCAGGGGCGCAGGCGTGAT
>JADGHI010000014.1 GCA_019689515.1 Acetobacteraceae bacterium
CCAACAGCGGCGTCATCGAGGCCGAGGGCGGGTCGGTGCTGCTGAGCGCGCACGCGGCGAGCGGCCTCGTCGAGACCCTGGTCGAGAGCGGCGGACGCGCGACGACCGACGCAGCGCTCGCCACCGCAGGTGACCGGCCCGACGAGCGGGAGTCCCGTCGCTTCGACTGCCGCGCCGTCGGCGCGGAGACCTGCCCCGCACTGCCAACGGTTGTGGACGAGCCTCTGCGGGCGCTCGTCTCCCTCCGGCTCAACAGGATCGGCGAGGACCGGCCACATCAGCCCGTCCGAGACCGCCTCCTTGCGCGCCTGTTCCTGCGCGAGCCCGCCCTCTACCAACTGCGCGGCCGGCGCGGGCGGCTCGCCGATCCGGATGTCGTGCTGCCGGACGCCATCGAGGACGACTATTGAGGCCGACGGCGTCCGCACGCCTCGCCGCGCCCCACCTGCCTTCTACGACCGCCACGGCGGGCAGGTTTCCCTCGACCAGGTCAACGCATCGTCCTCTGACGCCGCCCCCTTCCTCGCGCACGTCCCGCAGCCGGTGTTCGGCCCCGGTAACCCGGCACGCAACCAGCCGCGCACCGCCACACGGCCGGGCTCAGAGCGTGACCACCAGGTCGGGCGGGTTGCCGGCCAGGGCTTCGTAGAGCTGCGGAAAGCACCCGGCATGGACGTCCTCGACGGTACCCTTGGCGCGGACCTCGCCGCGGCCGCACTGCTCGAAGGTGCCCTCGACCAGGCCGCGGCGCACGGCACATTGATCGCAGATCATCAGCAGGATGTTGCGCTCCCTGGCGATGCGGGCCAGTCGCTCGCCGACGGGGTCGCCGTGGTGCAGGCAGTAGAGATCGTCGTCGAAGAAGACCATGCCGGCGACGGTCGCACCGTGGCGGTCCTCCTCGAGCTGCGGCAGGATCATGGTCGCGAGCTTGTAGGTTGCGGCCATGTTGCTGGCGAAGACGCAGGCGATCTTCATTGGCGGTTTCATCCTCTCGCTGCGGCCCGCGCCTCAACCGCCGCGGCCTTCTCTCGTCACTCCAGGCGCACGCCTGGCCCGCCGCCGTTCTCGGCGACAGGCCCGGCGCCGGCCGCCTCGAGGGCGGCCGGATCGCACCGATTGGGATGGGGCGTCCGCCGCCCGGCCTCAAAATCGACGACGCTCATCCGAGAGACCGGCGACGTGGCCGCGCGTTGCGCTCGCCTCCGGCCAAGCACGCAACGGGCGGCGCGACAGGGCTCAGCTCGACCTCGTACAGCTGAAGGCGCACTGCCGCGCGCATCTGGCGAGATTCAAGATGCCGATGCGCGCGCCATCACCCCTCAGATCGCGAGCAAGACCGACCTCACCGTCGGGGCCGAACTCCTCGAGTGCCGGCCGCGGCACGGCGCCCAGGAGTTCTGGACCTTACCTGACGATATCGCCCGCAGCATCCCACCCGATTTCGAGGTGCATCTGGTGCTCGACAACCTGCGCGCCCACAAGGCCAGGCTGATCCGCGGCTGGCTGGCCAAGCGACCGCGCTACTACCTGTACTTCACGCCAGCCTCGTTGATCCCCTTCGGGGCTCAACCCTGAGCTCAACCTCGTCGAGGGCTGGTTCGCCCTGCTCACCCTCCGCCAGATCCGGCGCGGCATGTTCCCTACGATCGAGGCGCTGGAGGCAGCAATCCGCCGCCACATCGAGACGACCAACGCCGACCCGCGCCCCTTCGTCAGGGCCAAGAGCGCGGACCTTGGTCCGCTGCGCGGCTCAAGCCTCGATAGCGTTCTACGCTTCTGTCAGCGCACCGCCGACATCAGCAAGCGCCAAGGAACTTTCAACACAGCCCATTAAAATGGACTGGTGCCGAGCGCCAGTTGGCGCAGCGGCTCAGCTCGGTGCCCGGAATGGCGTCCGGAACCCGGGCCGGGGCGCGCGCGCCGGACCACGCGGCTGTCGCCATGGGCGCGCAGGATCAGCCGCGCCCCGGCGCCGGCACCCGCCAGACCGGCCGACGCCGTGCCGCCGCCCCTGCCCTGCTGTCACCGCTCCTCAAAGATGGCGCAGGTACTGGGCGACCCAGTCGAAGCCGACGTGCGCCACGTACGCCTCCATCAGCCGCTTCGTCACCGGCCCTGGAATCGTGGGGTCGCCCATGCGGTTGCCGTTGATCGAACGGATCGGGCAGATGCAGAAGCTGGTCGAGGTCACGAAGGCCTCGTCGGCGACGTATGCGTCGAACAGTCGACATCGCCTTCGACCACCTTGATTCCAAGGCTGGCCGCCAGCTCGATCGTGACGGCGCGGCTGATTCCCGGCAGCACGTAGCGTTCCGACGGCGTGTGCACCACGCCCTCGCGCACGAGGAAGATGTTGGACCCGATGCCTTCGGCCAGGTTGCCGTTGACGTCCAGCAGCACCGCCCAGGCGTTCGGGTTGATTGCCTTCGCCTCGTGCTCGCCGACGATCATGTTCAGGTAGTTGTGGCTCTTCGCCCTGGGGCTCAACGCGGTCGGCGGCGTGCGACGCACCGAGGGGACCACAACGTCGATCCCGTCGCGGTAGTAGTGGGCCCGCGCGCGGAGCGGCAGCGGCGTGCACTCGATGATCACCGTCGGTCCCGTCTGGGACGTGGGTTCGCCGGGCACGGGATCGACGCCGCGGCTGACCCGCTGGCCCACCCAGTAGTCGTCCTCCGGGCCGATCAGGTGCAGGTTGCGCTGCACGACTTCCTCACTCAGCCGCATCATCTCCGCTGGGCTCATGCCCGGGTCGATACGGACGTAGCGCAGCGAGCGATAGAAGCGGTCGATGTGCTCCTTCAGGCGGAAGATCCTGTGCCCGAAGGTCCGCGTCATGTCGAAGACGGCGTCGCCGTACTTGAACCCGCGGTCGCGGAAGGAGACGCGTACCTCGCCTTCCGGCACGATCCTGCCGTTGAAGTAGGCGACGCGCTGGTTGGCCAAGGTCGTCATGTCGGACTCCTCCCGCTGGACGACACGGGGCGACGGACACCCGGCTTCTCTCCCTGGGCCGGCTTGGGGGGCCGGCCGAAGTGCTCTCGCGCTCGGTGGCGTGGGCGCTGAAGGGGCGTTCACGTCCAGGTTAGCCTGCTGGGCGATCGCCGCCGGGGTCAAGTTCCCCGTCACGCTGCGAGCCGTCCGCCGTCGCGCGCCTTCGCCCAATGCTGCGTAGCGCCGCGACCGCCGCACTTTCGTGTTGACACCCCCTGGTGGACGCTGCCAGCGTTTCCGCAACAAGCAAGCGTGGCAGCCTCGAACAGTGGGGCGGCTCAATCGCAGCGCGGAACTGCTGCCGGATGCGGCGCCGGAGGTGCCGGGCGTCCGCGCTTCAGGTCCAGGCCGTGCAGGCTGCGACACCGCCTCACCCTTCGGCGGAGGACCAGGGCGGTGGACGACGCGGCTCCAAGGCGCAACACGACCGTCGAGGGCGCGCTCCGCGACGCCGAGCGACGCTACGCTGCCGCCAACCCGAAGAGCCTCGCGCGCCACCAGGCCGCCGCGGCGCATCTGCCGGGCGGGAACACGCGCACCAACATGTATTTCAGCCCCTTCCCCCTGACCATTGCGCGCGGCGAGGGGGCCAGGCTGTACGACCTGGACGGCCACGAGTACGTCGACTTCCTCGGCGAGTACACCGCCGGGATCTTCGGCCATTCGCACCCGCGCATCCGCACGGCGGTGATCGAGGCGCTCGACGCCGGCATCAACCTGGGCGGACCGAACCGGTGGGAGGGCGAACTGGGCAGGCTCATGTGCGAGCGCTTCCCCTCCCTCGACAAGGTGCGCTTCTGCAACTCCGGCACCGAGGCGAATCTCTACGCGATCTCCGCCGCCCGCGCGGCCACGGGGCGGACCCACATCCTGGTGTTCGACGGCGCCTACCACGGCGGCGTGCTCTCCTTCGTCAAGCCGGACCTGCCGCTGACGGCGCCCTTCCCCTTCGTCCGGGCGCAGTACAACGACCTGGAGGGCACGGAGGCGCTGATCCGGCGTCACCGCGGCGAGCTTGCCGCGGTGCTGATCGAGCCGATGATCGGCTCCGGCGGCGGCATCTCCGCCGACCGCGAATTCCTCGCCATGCTGCGCGAGGAGACGCGCCGGCATGGGATCGTGCTGATCTTCGACGAGGTGATGACCTCGCGGCTGTCGCCGGGCGGCCTGCAGGCGAAGCTCGGAATCATCCCGGACATGACGAGCTTCGGGAAGTACCTGGGCGGCGGGCTGACCTTCGGCGCCTTCGGCGGCCGCGACGCCGTGATGCGGCGCTTCGACCCCTCCGCGCCGGATTCCTTCGTCCATTCGGGCACCTACAACAACAACGCGCTGACCATGGCCGCCGGCGTCGCGGCGCTCGGCGTGATCTACACGCCGGCAGCCGCGGACGAGCTCAACGCGCGCGGGGACCGGCTGCGCGAGCGGACGAATGCCGTCTTCCGCCGCCACGGCGTCGCGATGCAGATGCTCGGGCAGGGTTCCCTGAACGTCATCCACGTTCATCGCCGGCCGGTGCGGCGTCCGTCCGACGCAGTGAACGACCCCAACCGGCAGGCGCTGTTCCACCTCGAGATGATCGAGCGGGGCATCTATCTGTCGCGGCGCGGGCTGTCGGCGCTGTGCCTGCCGATCAACGACGCGGACGTGGACCGCTTCGTCGAGGCGGTCGACGACTACTGCGCGGTCTACCAACCTCTGTTGCGCGACCACGACTAGGACCGCCCGCGCGCCGGTCCGCTATGCACTCAAGGTGAGCCGATGGCGTCAATCGATCCGGTGACCGTCTCCGTCGTGCAGCACAGGTTGCGCGCCATCGTCGAGGAGATGGGGGAGGCCATGCTGCGGACCTCCTATTCGCAGATCCTCAACTCCAGCCGCGACTTCTCGACGGCGCTGAGCGATCCCGACGGGAGGCTGATCGCGCAGGCGGAGCACGTGCCGATCCATGTCGGCGCCCTGCCCTGGGCGGTGAGGTCGGTGCACGACTACTTCAGGGGCCGCATCCACCCGGGCGACGTCTTCCTGCTCAACGACCCCTACCACGGCGGGAACCACCTGCCGGACCTTACGGCCTTCGTGCCCGTCTTCGACGGCGACCGGCTGGCCTTCTGGTCCATCAACCGGTCGCACCAGAGCGACATCGGCGGCGCCACCCACGGCGCCTACAACCCGGCGGCGACCGAGATCTGGCACGAAGGGCTGCGCGTCCCGCCCCTCAAGCTCTACGAGCGCGGCGTGCTGCGCGACGACGTCAACGAGCTGCTGGTGCTGAACGTCCGCCACCCGCGCGACTTCCGCGGCGACCTGGCGGCGATGATCGGCTCGGCGCGTGTCGGCGAGCGGCGGCTGAAGGCGCTGCTGGATGAATTCGGCTCGGAGACCGCCCACGCCGCGATCGAGGCGGTGCTCGACGGCGCGGAGCGGCAGGTGCGCGCCGTGATCAGCCAATGGCCGGACGGCGTCTACTACGGCGAGGCGATGATCGACGACGACGGGCACCGGTTCAAGGACATCCACATCCGCGCCAAGGTGACGAAGCGCGGCAGCGACCTCGAGGTGGACCTGACCGACTGCCACGAGGAGGTGGACGGCTTCATCAACTCCGCCTACCCCAACACCCGCTCGGCCGTCGTGGTGGCGCTGTCCTACCTGATCGATCCGGAGACGCCGAAGAACGACGGCGCCTTCCGGCCGATCACGGTGATCACGCGCGAGGGCACGATCGTTCATCCGCGGCCGGGCAAGCCGGTGACGCTCTCCACCAATTGCTGTGGCCAGGAGATCATCGAGGCGGTCATCAAGGCGCTCGCCCCGGCCTGTCCGGACCGGGCCATGGCCGGCTGGGGACGCCGCTTCCGCATCGCCATCCAGGGCGTCGATCCGCGCACGCACAAGCCCTTCATCTGGCACCTGTTCCAGGCGCGGCCGGGCGGCGGCGCCTCGCCCGCCGGCGATGGCTGGCCGGGCGCGGGGGAATGGCAGGCGGCGGGCGGCATCAAGTTCGGCAGCATCGAGGTCGCCGAGGTCCGCTTCCCGCTCTTCTTCCGCCGCCATCAGTTCCGCCCGGACAGCGGCGGCGACGGGCGCTACCGCGGCGGCCCCGGCGGCGAGCTGGAGTTCGCGGTCGAGGTCGCGGAGCCGGCCGTCGGCAACACCGCGGGCGACGGGGTGAAGTACGGGGCGTGCGGCATCCTCGGCGGCCAGGACGGGAAGCCGCATCACTACGTGCTGCGCTCGGCGGGCCGCGAGGACCGCGTGCTCAGGACGAAGGAGGTCGGCATCGTCATCCGCCCGGGCGACGTGATCAAGGCCCTGTCCGGCGGCGGCGGCGGCTGGGGCGACCCGGCCCAGCGCAGCGCGGAGGAGCGCGCGCGCGACCGCCGGCTGGGCTTCGTCACCGATGGCGGCGAAGGGCGCTGACCCATGTCCTACCGGATCGGAATCGACGTCGGCGGCACCTTCACGGACCTGGTCGCGGTCGACGAGGCGGGCCGGGTGACGCACGCGAAGTCCGCCTCCACGCCCGAGGACCAGTCCGTCGGGGTGATGGAGGGCCTCGCGGTCCTGGCGGAGGCGCTGGGCGTCGCGCTCCCGGTGATGCTCGAACGGACGGAGCGCATCGTCCACGGCACCACGGTCGCGACCAACGCGCTGCTCGAGCGCAAGGGGGCGCGCGTCGGACTGCTCACCACCGAAGGCCACATCGACATCCTCGAGATGCGCGAGGGGCTGAAGGACGACCGCTACAACCTGCGCATGGCGCCGCCGGAGCCGCTCGTGCCGCGCGACCGGCGCCTCGGCGTGCAGGAGCGCATCCGCCCGGACGGGCGCGTCGAGGCGGCGCTGAGCAACGCGTCACTCGCACGTGCGATCCAGGAGCTGAAGCGCCAGAAGGTCGAGTCCGTCGCCGTCTGCTACCTCCACAGCTACCGCGACCCGACGCATGAGCGCATGACGGGCGAGGCCGTCCGCGCCGCCATGCCGGAGGCCTACGTCTCGCTCTCCTCCGACGTGCTGCCGCAGATCAAGGAGTACGAGCGGACCTGCACGACGGTCGTGAACGCCTATGTCGGGCCGGCGCTGCGGCTCTACCTCGGCCGGCTCGAGCGGCGGCTGCGCGAAGCGGGGTTCCACGGGCCGCTGCTGATCATCCAGTCCCATGGCGGGGTGGCGACGGTCGAGGACGCCATCCGGCTCGCCGCCGGTGCGGTGCTCTCGGGCCCGGCCGGCGGGGTTGCGGGCAGCCGCCACGCCGCGCGGCTGATCGGGCATGGCGACCTCATCCCCTTCGACATGGGCGGGACCAGCACCGACATCTCGCTCGTCGTCGGCGGCGAGGCGGCGATCGCCTCGGACCGCCGGGTGGCGGGACAGCGGGTTGGGCTGCAGAGCCTCGACATCGTCAGCATCGGGGCCGGCGGCGGGTCGATGGCGCGGGTGGATGCCGGCGGCGTGTTGCATGTCGGGCCCGAGAGCGCGGGCGCCGCGCCCGGCCCCGCCTGCTACGGGCGCGGCGGCGTCGTGGCAACCGTGACCGATGCGAACCTGGTGCTCGGCTACCTCGATGCGCAGAATTTCCTCGGCGGCCGCGCGCGGCTCGACACGGCGGCGGCGGAGGAAGCAGTGGACCGCATCGCCGACGCGCTCGGCGTCGATCGCATGGCGGCGGCCGAGGGCATCCACCGCGTCATCAACACCCGCATGGCCGAGGGCATCCGGCTGGTTTCGGTGCGCCGCGGCGTCGATCCGCGGCGCTTCGCGCTGCTCTCCTTCGGCGGTGCGGCCGGGCTGCACATCACCGACATCGCGCGCCAGCTGGACCTGCGGCGCGTGATCGTGCCGCGCCTCGCGGCGGTGCTCTCGGCCTGGGGCAT
The DNA here is from genome assembly GCA_019689515.1 of Acetobacteraceae bacterium. Lineage (GTDB taxonomy): Bacteria > Pseudomonadota > Alphaproteobacteria > Acetobacterales > Acetobacteraceae > Caldovatus. The sequence continues at coordinate 7,875 of JADGHI010000014.1, forward strand.
GCTGGCGACCGACCTGCGCTACGAGCTCGCCCGCACCCACATCGGCGACGCGAGCGCGCTGGCCGCCGACGACATCCGGCGCATCTTCGAGGAGATGGAGGCCGAAGGACGGCGGCGGCTCGCCCAGGCGCGGTTCGAGGGGACGGTGCGCGTGCGCCGTTCCGCCGACATGCGCTACGGCGAGCAGATCTTCGAGATTCCGGTTGACCTCGACGGGATCGACTGGTCGCGCCCCGACCTGCTGCGCCAGATGGCGGACGCCTTCCACGCACGGCACGAGGAGCTCTACACCTACGCGCTCCGCGACCAGGAGGCGGTGCTGGTCAACGCCCGGATCGCCGTGATCGGCGAACTGCCCGCGTTGCCGACCGAGCCGCCGCGTACCGCGCAGGCGCCGTCCCCGCCCCGGTCCCGTCGGCGGATCCACCTGAACGGCTGGCGTGAGGTGCCCGTCTTCGGCTTCGAGGATCTGTCGGCGGGCCAGATCGTGGAGGGTCCGGCCATCGTCGAATCCTCCACCACGACGGTTCTTCTCCGCCCCGGCGATCGCGCGCAGGCGACGCCGCTCGGCTGGCTCGACGTGGCGGTGGGGGAGCGTTGACGGGGAAGGATCGTCGTCGCGTGCCTTCGGTTGGCGGATCGGACGTCTGGGAGGAGAAGAACATGAAGAATCGTCGATCGGTCCTGCTGTCTGCGGCCGCCCTCGCCGGCACTGCCGCCGTCGCGGGCCGCCGGACGGCCCGCGCGCAGCAAGAGGAGGTCCGGGTGGGCGTGCTGTCGCCGATGACCGGGCCGGCCGCGCGCTTCGGAGCAATCCAGCAGAGCACGCTCACCCTTGCCGCGGAGGACGTGAACGGCGCGGGCGGCATCCGCTCGCTCGGCGGCGCGCGGATCCGGCTGATCTTCGGCGACACCCGCGGCGAGGCCGACATGGGCGTCACCGAGACCGAGCGGCTGATCACCCGCGAGCGCGTCCACGCACTGATCGGCGCCTTCCAGAGCGGCGTCGGCCTGCCCTCCTCGGCGGTCGCCGAACGCTACGAGATCCCGTGGCTGAACTTCGGTACCGTGGACCGCATCACCCAGCGCGGCTTCCGCTACGTCTTCCGTCCGCACGCCAACGACACGCTGAAGGCGCGGGCACTGGTCGAGGGCGTGATGGCCCTCGCCCGCCAGCGAGGCGGATTGCGCAGCGGCGTGATCCTCTCGGAGAACACCGAGTGGGGGAAGTCCGTCGCCGATAAGCAGAAGATCTTCCTCGAACAGGCCGGCGTCGAGATCAAGCTCGTCGAACACTACCCCTACGCGGCACCCGATCTCACCTCGATGGTCGTCAAGGCGCGCGCCCTGCGGCCCGACCTGGTGGTCGCCAACTCCTACCTCGGCGACGCGCTGCTGATCACCCGGCTGATGGGCGAATACCGGTTCCGCCCGACCGTCTACGCGGCCGGCGGCGGCGGCCACCTGCAGCCGGATTTCGTCCGCGGCGCCGGCGCCCTGGCCGAGGGCGTGATCTGCGCGACGATCTGGGACCCGGCGGTCGGGCGCAACATCCCCTGGATCAAGGAGGTGAACGACCGGCACGTCGCGCGCAACGGTGTGCCCATAACGGAGGACGCGGCCTGCTACTACCAGTGCTTCCAGGTTCTGGTGGATGCGCTGGAGCGAGCGCGCCAAGTGGATCCGAAGAAGATCCGCGACGCCATCGCCGCGACCGACATCACCGATCCGAACCATCGCGCGATGTTCGTCCCGTGCACGAGGCTGACCTTCGACGAGACCGGGCAGAACCCGACGGCCACCGCGATGGCGGTGCAGGTCCAGCAGGGACGGCTGCGGCTGGTCTATCCCCCGGGGGTCGCCGAGCCCGACGTGACGCCGATCTGGCCCTACCGCGGCGCCGCATGACCTCCGACCGGAGCAACGGGTTGGGCCGGCCGCACGCATGACCGAGCTCGTGATCCAGGGCGCGCTGAGCGGCCTGCTGATCGGCGGCATCTACGGGTTGATCGCGCTCGGCCTCAACCTCGTCTTCGGCACGATGCGGGTGGTGAATTTCGCCCAGGGCACGCTGCTGATGGTGGGGATGTTCATGGCCTACTGGCTGTTCGTCCTGACCGGCCTGCACCCCTACCTGTCGCCGCTCGTCACCGTGCCCGCGCTGTTCGCGCTCGGCTATGCCCTCCAGTACTTCCTGGTCACGCCGCTGCTGGCGCGCGAGAGGGCCCGCGAGCCGATGAGCGTGCTGCTGATGACGCTCGGCCTCGCTCTCGTGCTCGAGAACCTGGCCCTGATGCTGTTCCGTGGCGACTACAAGACGGTCCAGGTGCGCGAGACCAGCGCCGTCTGGATCCTGGGCGACTACATCGTAAGCGTAGGGCGATTCTGGAGCTTCGTCGCCATGCTCGGCACGGTGACGGCGCTCTGGCTCTTCCTCAGCCGCACCGACCTCGGCCGGGCGATCCGCGCGGTCGGGCAGGACCGCCAGGTGGCACGCCTGCTCGGCATGAACGATCGGGTGATCTACAATTACGCCTTCGGCATCTCGACGGCGGTGATGGGCATTGCGGCCGCGGCCCTGGTGCCCTTCTACTACACCCATCCCGCCGTCGGGACCTCGTTCCTGCTGAAGGCTTTCGTCATCGTCGTGCTCGGCGGGCTCGGCAGCATGCCGGGCGCGGCCCTGGGCGGGCTCGCCGTCGGCCTCATCGAGGGTGTGATCGGCATATGGACGGAGGCTGCGGTGGCGCAGATCCTGCTCTTCGCCGTCTTCATCGCCATGCTGTTCTTCCGGCCGGCCGGCCTGCTCGGCCTCGAGCGGAAATAGGGGCGCGCGGGGGGTGCGACCGGAGGAACGACGCATCGCCCTTGCCCTCGGCCTGGTCGCCGCGGTGCTCGTCGCGCTCGTCCCGGCGGCCGCCCAGGCGCTGCTCGACGACCACGCCTACTGGATCCAGGTGCACGTCTGGATCCTGTTCTTCGCGATGTGCGCCACGGCCTGGAACATCATCGGCGGCTTCGCCGGCCAGTACTCCTTCGGCCACGCCGCGTTCCTCGGCCTCGGCGCGTACACCTCGACGCTGCTCTACCTCAACCTCGGCGTCTCGCCCTGGATCGGCATGCTCGCCGGTGGCACGGTGGCGGCGCTTGCCGGCGCGGTGATCTCCTATCCCTGCTTCCGCCTGCGCGGGGCGTTCTTCGCGCTCGCGACCATCGCATTCGCCGAGATGCTGCGGGTCGGGGGCGAGCTGACCGACAGCGTCTTCGGCATCCAGATCAACGGCGCGCGCGGGCTGGTGATCCCGCCGGTGGGCAACAGCGCCTGGGCCTTCCAGTTCACCGACAAGGCGTCCTACGCCTACATCGCCTACGCGCTGCTCCTGCTGACTCTGGCGATCGCCTACGCCGTCAAGCGCTCGCGGCTCGGCTACTATCTCGCTGCGATCGGCGACGACGAGGACGCGGTGAAGAGCCTCGGCGTCGACACCGCGAGGGTGAAGCTCGCAGCGCTGCTGATCTCCGCCTTCCTCACGGCCGTCGCCGGCACCTTCTACGCGCAGATGGTGCTGTTCATCACGCCGACGCGCACGGTGAGCCTCGACCTCTCCGTGCAGATGGTGATCATGGCGGTGCTCGGCGGGCTCGGCACCGTGTTCGGGCCGCTGCTTGGCGCGGTCATCCTCGTGCCGGTGGCCGAGCTGACGCGTGCAGCGCTCGGCGGCAGCACGATTCAGGGCGCACACCTGATCGTCTATGGCGTGATCCTTATGCTGGTCGTACGGTTCACGCCAGGCGGCATCGAGGGCCAGGTCCGGCGGGCGTGCCGCAGGCTGGTCGCATGGATCGCTGATCTCCTGCACGGCCCCGCCGCCGCCCGAGCGGCGGTCGTGAACGCGCCCGTGATCCAGCTGCCGGAGGGCAGCGGCCTGGGCTTGCGTGCCGCGGCGGGCGAAGCGGTGCCGCTCTCGGTGGAGAACGTCACGATGCGCTTCGGCGGCGCGGTCGGCGCGAAGGACGTCACCATCGAGGTCGGGCCGGGCGAGGTGGTCGGGCTGATCGGGCCAAACGGCTCGGGCAAGACCACCGTCTTCAATCTCATCACCGGCTTCCTGACCCCGCAGACCGGCCGCATCCTCTTCGGTGGCCGCCCGATCGCGGGCCTGCCGCCGCACCGCATCAACCGCCTCGGCATCGCGCGCACCTTCCAGATCGTACGGCCCTTCACCAGCCTGACAGCGGCCGAAAACGTCATGGTCGCGGCGCTCCCGCGCTGCGCGACGCTCGCCGCCGCGCGCGCCGAGGCCGAGCGCTGCCTCGCCTTCGTCGGGCTCTCGCACCGCCTCGACACCGTCGCGGACGGCCTCAGCACCGGGGAGCGCAAGCGGCTGGAGCTGGCGCGCGCGCTCGCCACACGGCCGCGCCTCCTGCTGATGGACGAGGTTATGGGTGGGCTCGACCAGCGCAGCCTGCCCGGCATGATCGAGCTCGTCCGCAGGATCCGCCGCGAGGGCATTTCGCTGCTCGTGATCGAGCACAATCTCCGCGTCATCACCATGGTGACCGACCGGCTGGTGATGCTGCACCTTGGCGAGAAGATCCGGGACGGGTCACCGCTTGCGGTGGTCTCCGACCCCCAGGTGGTTGACATCTACGTGGGAGGGACGGCTGCTCTCCGTTGAAAACCTCACCGTCCGCTACGGCGGTTATCTGGCCCTCAGCGAGGTCTCGCTCGAGGTCCGCGAGGGCGAGATCGTCTGCGTGATGGGCGCCAACGGCTCGGGCAAGAGCACCCTGTTGAACGCGATCTCGGGCCTGGTGGAGAGCGAGGGCGAGGTCCGCTTCGAGGGCCGCCGCTCCCTGCAGGGCGTCCCGACGCATGAGCGCCTCTCCCTCGGCCTTGCCCACGTGCTCGAGCGCCGGCGCCTGTTCCCCTACATGACGGTGCTCGAGAATCTCCTCCTCGGCGCCTACCTCCCCCCGTTGCGGAGCGAGCGCGCACGTGCGCTCGAACGGGTGGAGGCGCTCTTCCCCGTGCTGCGCGAGCGCCGACACCAGCTCGCCCACAGCCTCTCCGGTGGCGAGCAGCAGCAGGTGGCGATCGCCCGCGCGCTGATGGGCCGCCCGCGTTTCCTCATGCTCGACGAGCCGTTCCTCGGCCTTTCGCCGCGGATGGTGCTGGAGATCTCGGAGGTCATCCGGACAATCAACCGGGACGGCGGCGTGACGGTGCTGTTCAACGAGCAGAGCGTGCAGCATTCGCTCGGCCTGTCCGACCGTGGCTACATCCTGGAGAGCGGGCGCCTGGCGCTGTCCGGCACCAGCGGCGAGCTGCTGGCCGACCCGCGGCTGCACCGGATCTACATGGGCCTCGACGCAGCCTGAACGGGTCTGCGAGATCGGCTATGCGGCCCGCTCTGCCAAAGCCAGGCGTCGCCACGCCGACGCCCCGGGTCGGAGCCCCCCTCCCGCCGAGCTGGCCACCACCGTCGGGCGCACGCGCTGCCTGGACGGGCGCGCACAAGGCGGGCGGTTGCATCTTCCGCACATGAGTCTGGATCGCGTCATCCAGTTCCCGATTGACGACCATGCCGACGAACGCATCGAGCCGGAAGCTGGCTCCGCGCCCGTCGCCACGTTCTTCACGCCGAATCTTGGGCCCGCAAGGGTCGAAGCCCGCGAGCCGCCGAGCACCCCTGCGCAGGTGCTCACACCAAGGCTCGGGCCTGCGATTGCAGACGCACGCCGCGAGGAGCCGTTCCATGCCCGGGGAGCCCCCGAGCACGTACGCCTCAACGGGCCGCGGCCCGCGTCGCCCGCTCCTCGCCTTACCTCTCAAGCACGTATGTCCCCGGCGCCTCCGCGATGGGCGGATGCGCGGCGCTGCCCATCGCCGGCGGCTTGCCTCTCCTGCCCGACCGCGCCGCGAGCCAAGCCGTCCAGTCCGTCCACCAACTCCCGTCGTGGCGCGTCGCGCCCCGGCGCCACGCCTCGGCGGTGGCGGGCGGCGGATCGGCCTCGTTCGTCCAGTAGGCGCCCTTGCCGCCTGGCGGGTTGATGATGCCGGCAATATGGCCGGACGAGGCGAGCACATAGCGCACCTTGCCGCCGAGCAGCCGCGTGATGCGCCAGGCGGCGTCCCAGGGTACGATGTGGTCCTTCTCCGCGCCGACCGCGTAGGCGTCGAGCGCGATGCGGCCGAGGTCGATCGGCTCGCCCTTCAGCACGATCTTGCCTGGCACGATCAGGTTGTTCTCGGCGTAGGTGTTGCGCAGGTACCAGGAATGCGCGGCGCGGGCCATGCGCGTGCCGTCGCTGTTCCAGTAGAGCAGGTCGAAGGCCGGTGGCCGTTCGCCCATCAGGTAGTTGTTGACGACGCTCGCCCAGATCAGGTCGTTCGCGCGCAGCAGGCTGAACATATCCGACATCGCGCGGCTGTCGAGGTAGCCGCGCTCCATCATCCGCCGCTCGATCAGGTCGAGCGCCGGCTCGCCGAGGAACACCGCCGTGTCGCCGACGCGCGAGAAGTCCTGCAGCGAGACCATGAAGGTCGCCGCGTTGAACCGGCCGTCGCCCTTGGCCGCCAGCCAGGCGAGGGTCATCGCGAGCAGCGTGCCGCCGATGCAGTAGCCCATCACGTTGACCGTCGGGCTGCCGGTGATCTCGCGCGCCACCTCGCTCGCCTCGAGCGGGCCGAGGTCCATGTAGTCCTCGAAGGTGGTGCCCTCCATGGCGGCATCGGGATTGCGCCAGGAGACCATGAACACGGTGAAGCCCTGCGCCACCAGGTGCCGCACCATGCTGTTCCTCGGTTGCAGGTCGAGGATGTAGAACTTGTTGATCCAGGGCGGGACGATCAGCAGCGGCGTCCGGTGCACCGCCTCCGCGTCGCCGGGCGCGTACTGGATCAGCTCGATCAGGCGATTGCGGTGGACCACCTTTCCCGGCGAGAGGGCGAGGTTGCGGCCCGGCGCGAAGGCGGTCTCGTCCACCATGCTGAGCCGCCCGGCCTTCAGGTCTGCGAGGAGGTTGCGCGCGCCCTGGGCGAGGCTCGCGCCGCCCGTCTCGAAGGCACGGCGCAGCGCCACCGGGTTGGAGGCGAGGAACAGCGTCGGGCTCACGGCGTCGACGAACTGGCGCAGGTGGAAGTCGAGCCGCCGCCGGTCCGCCTCGTCCAGGTCGTCCGCCAGCGCCGCGCCTTGCCGCAGGAGCCAGTCGGAAGCGATCAGGTAGGCGTCCCTGAGCGTCCGATAGGCCGGGTTCGTATGCCATTCCGGCGCGGCGAAGCGCTTGTCCGATGATCCCGGCACCGCCGATGCCGCGGCCTCCGCTGCGCCGTCGGCGCCGTTTCCGAGCCATTGCCGCCTGGCATCGGACCAGGCCTCCATCGCCGCACGCCACACGCGCGCGTTCAGCTCGGCGGCCGAGGCCAGGGCGGAGGTGGGCCGGCCGAGGAGCGAATGCAGCCAGACAGCGCGCAATGCCCACGCGACCTCCGCCCAGTCGACCGGCACCACGTCGCGCAGCGGGTTCGCATTCCACAGCTCGTCGAACGACCGCATAAGCGGGTCTTTCGCCAGCGCCCAGCTCAGCCGGTCCACCCTGGCGGCGGGCGCGTCACCGCCGAGGCAATTGGGCGTTGCCAGCTCCCAGGGCTCAGCGGGTTCGGCCCTGCCCGGGGCGTCGACGGCGGCCGCCTCCGGCCGGGAGGCCCCAGAGACCAGCGTCGCATCAGTGCCCGACGGACCAGTGCCGGTGCCGCCAAGTTGGTTCCTGGCGCCGCCGTGCGCCCGGTCCATGCTCGGTCGCTCCGCGCGTCGCCACCGATGGTGCTCGCCACTGCGTCGGTTGGCCACAGCGTTTCCTCCGCTTTCGTAGGCGCTCCTGCCGGCGTTCCCGCGCTCGATCCGGCGTCGTGGCCCCGGCCGAACGCGGCGCTTCCGCCGGTCGCCGAGCCCGCGCCACGCCGTCGTAGTTGCCGCAACGCCCCAGGGTCGGCTCGGTTAGCGGAGCGCATCAACGCTTGGGGTGCCCGCGCCTGCCCGAGGCCTGCCGCGGCTGGCGCCGCAGCGCCCTTTCGGCGCCGCTTTGCATCGGCCGCTCCCGATGCAGCGGCGAGAGGAATCAGGACCGAATCGTCCCTGGGCACGGCTCATCGGCGGATCGTGACAGAGGGAGGTACTCGCAACTCGCCTGAGCCCTCACCCGCATGCCGGTCTGGAGCTCCCAAGGCATGACTCTCTGTGGCGCTCGCCACGTGGGCGGCCACACGTCCGCGGAGATCGACCGGCGCAGGATCCCGGACATCGCGCCCACGCTTTCCCAGTCTTCGCAACGATCGGCGGCCCGCTCGACCACGGCGACGCCCTCCGGACCCAGCGCCTCGCCGGCCAGTTCGCGGAACTTGCCCCGCAGCTCCGCCTCCGCGAACGGCCGATGGAAGTCGCCCTGTGGCTCTCGACCTCCTCGGTGTCCGCGCGGCTGTCCTTGAGCGTGACCGTCACCCGCGCCGGCCGCTTCGCCGGGGCGACGGCGCTCATCGCCGGGTCCTCGGTCACGTGCACGCGGTGGCGCAGCGCGGCGGTCGCCGGATCGTGGACCGCCGAATCGTCGAGCGCCGCGTGGCCCGCGCCGCCCCGCACCACCATCGCCGCGGCCGCGTGCGGCAGCGATTACTTCGACGCGAAGTGGTTCGGCGGGTCCGGGTTGCGCATGACCGATGCGACGCGGTAGGTCGCAACCTCGATCCGGTCGATCTCTTCGGGCCGATGGGTCGTGGAGAGGATCTTCCTTCGCTCGGCTCGGGCGGTCGCAGCGATTGGTCCGCGACTACGAACGCCTGCCCGAGACCGCCGAAATCATGATCTACAGCGCGACGACCCGCCTCATGCTGAGGCGGACGGCGCGTGCGGCGGCCTGAAACCATACACTCCGGCGGCTCTGCACACGGTTACCTCTTAACGCCGCCCGTGCCGCGGCAGAAAGACCGTTGCCAGGCCGAGCACCGGCAGGAAAGCGCAGATCTGATAGACGGTCTCAATCCCGGTCCAGTCGGCCAATCGGCCCAGCGCCGCCGCGCCCAGCCCGCCCAGGCCGAAGGAGAATCCGAAGAAGATGCCGGCCACCAGCCCGACCCGGCCCGGCATCAGGTCCTGCGCATAGACCAGTATGGCCGAGAACGCCGAGGCCATGATGAGCCCGATCAGCACGGTGAACACCGCGGTCCAGAACAGCCCGGCATGAGGCAGGGCCAGGGTGAAGGGCAGCGCGCCGAGGATGGAGAACCAGATCACCGGCACACGCCCGACCCTGTCGCCCACCGCGCCGCCGGCCAGCGTGCCCAGCACCACCGAGCCCAGGTAGAGGAACAGCAGCAATTGCGCCTGCTGCACCGAAACCCCGAAGCGCTGGATCAGGTAGAAGGTGTAATATGAACCGAGGCTGGCGCTGTAGATGTTCTTGCTGAACAGCAGCACCACGAGCACCAGGATGGCGATGGCCACGGTGCGTCGCGGCAGGGGAGCGGCGCCCGGCGCGCTGGCCCGGCCCTTCGCCGCCACCTGCCCGGCCGAGCGCTTGGCGGCGTACCAACGGCCCACCTGGAACAGCACGAGCATGCCCAGCAACGCCGCGGCGGAGAACCAGACGATGCTGTGCTGTCCCGCCGGCACCACGATGAAGGCAGCCAGCAATGGGCCGACGGCAGTGCCGGCATTGCCGCCCACCTGGAACAGGGACTGCGCCAGCCCGTAGCGTCCGCCGGCAGCCATTCGCGCCACCCTCGACGCTTCCGGGTGGAAGACCGCGGACCCAAGACCGATCAGCGCTGCCGCCAGCAGGATGACCGGGTAGCTGGACGCCTGGGCCATCAGCAGCAGCCCCACCAGGGTGGAGCCCATGCCGACGGCGAGCGAATAGGGCTGCGGGTGGCGGTCCGTCACCAGCCCCACCACCGGCTGGAACAGCGAGGCAGTGCACTGGAAAGCCAGGGTGATCAGCCCGACCTGCGCGAAATCCAGCCCGTAGGACGTCTTCAGGATGGGATAGAGCGCCGGTACCAGCGACTGCATCATGTCGTTCAGCAGATGGCAGAAGCTGAGCGAGAGGATCACCGCGAAGGTGGTGCCGCTGTCCGGCCGGGCTCCGGTTTCGGCGGGGCGGGCAACATTGCCGCGCAGGGCCGTTTCCTGTCCGCTCACTGACTTCCGTTTCCATCTGTTGTTGTGGCCACTATAGCCGGCGCTCCCTGGAGCGCCAGGACAGGAGCGCCGGCCGGGTTCAGAGCCTATCCATTCGGGAAGTTTGTTTCCGGGCTGAAGTTGATCGGCCGAGCCTGCGGAGCATGATGCGATCATTGCCATACGGACGAAGGCGACGGCGATGCGGCGGAGGCGCTCAAGGCCGTAGGCCGGCCGGACGGCGGTTGCGGCTGATCCCGGATTTGCCCCGGTTTCGTGGAGCCTCTGAGGCTTTCGTCGGAGGTGTTCACGATGGGCGGAACACGCCCCCGAGTTAGAACCTTCCGCGCAGGCAGTCCGCAACTGGATCCGCCGAGCCGAGCGTGACAGGGGTCAGCGCACGGACGGGCTGACCACAGGCGCGCGAGAGGAGCTGGCGCGGCTGCTCCGCGAGAACCGCCAACTCCGCCAGGAGCGCGACATCCTGCCAAATGCGGCAGCCTGGTTCGCCAGGAAGACCGGCGCGATCCCGCCCGCATCTCCGAGCCCATGAGCGCAGTTGCGGGCGCTGCCTGCAATGGCCGACTCCGCCATCGGCACCAGGGCAGCCGACATGCCCGGCACCGACGACCTGATGATGCGCGTCTACGCCGCGATGACGCAGCACGAGCGCACGCTGATCGGTGAGCCGACCCGCACGGCATTGGCGGCCGCCAGGGCGCGCGGCGTGGCCCTGGGCAGCGATCGGGTGCGCGCTGGCCCGCGGCGCCACCGGACACCCGCACGGCGGCGGGACGCGCGGCGCACCGCCTGGCGCTCGAGGCCGAGCGCCTGCGGGCCGAGGGCATCGTCTCGCATGCGACGCTTGCGCGAGCGTTGACGCCGCGGCCGCGCAGGTCGCGCGGGATCGCTCCGGACCTTGAGCGTCGCGCCGGTCGCGGCCGCCGTCGCCGGACCGGCCGGGACCATGGCGCTCGCGGTCGGATTCGCAGGACAGCCCGCCTCTCCAC
>JADGHI010000492.1 GCA_019689515.1 Acetobacteraceae bacterium
CGCCTTCCGGGGCCGCTGAGCGGCGCGCGCACGGCCGGGCCGGCCCCGTGCGCGTCGCGACCGCATACCTGCTCCTCTACGTCGCGCTCTACGCGGGCTGGGGCGTCCTCAGCCCCTTCCTGCCGGCGGTGCTCGCCGCCCGCGGCGCCACGGCGGAGCAGATCGGGCTGCTGCTCGCCGCCGGCATCGTGGTGCGGCTGGTCGCGATGCCTGCGGCGGGCATCCTCGCCGACCGGCTGGGGGCACCGCGGCAGGTCCTGGCCGTCCTGCTCCTCGCGGGGGCGGCACTCGGCCTCGGCTACGGCCTTGCGGGCGGCTTCGCCGCACTGCTGCTGATCGGCGTCGCGCATGCCGCCGCGACGGGGCCGCTCGGCCCGCTGCCCGACGCGATGGCGACCCGCGCCCTCGGGCGCGGCATGCCGGCGCGCGGTGCGACAGCACGCGGCGGCCGGCTCGACTACGGGACGGTGCGTGGCGCCGGGGCGGCGGCCTTCATCGCCGGCAGCGCCCTCGCCGGACCCGTCGTGGCGGCGGCTGCCTCCCCGGTCGGCGTGCTGTGGCCGAACGCGGCCCTGTTCGCGCTCGCCGCCGGCACCGCTCTGCTGCTGCCGCCACTGTCCCGGGACGCGACCGAAGGAACGGCGCTGGCCCAGACGGCGCCAGCGGTGACGCATGCAGCCGACGCGGCGGGAACGGCACCGGATGGCCGGAGCCGCCTGCGCAGATTGCTCGCCATCCCGGCCTATCGCCGCCTGCTGATCGTGGCCGGGCTCATCTCGGGCAGCCACGCGTTCTACGCCGGCTTCGCCACGCTGCGCTGGCAGGCGGCGGGCCTCGCGCCGGAGACCATTGGCCTGCTCTGGGCGGTCGCCGTGGCCGCCGAGGTGGTGGTGTTCGTCCTGCTCGGCCGCCGGCTGCTCGCGCGTCTCGGCCCGGGCGGGGCCTGCGCCCTGGCCGCCCTCGCGGGGGCGCTGCGCTGGTCCGTCATGGCGGTGACCGCCGCGCCGGCGGCAATGTTCCTGGTGCAGCCGCTGCACGGGCTGACCTTCGCGGCCCAGCACCTGGCGGCGATGGCGATCCTGGTCCAGGTGGTGCCCGGCCATCTCGCCGCGACGGCGCAATCGGTCTATGCCTCGCTCGGCACCGGGCTCGTCGCGGCGGCGCTGACGCTCGCCTCGGGGCCGCTCTACGCGCGCTTCGGCGCGGGCGGCTTCTGGGCGATGGCGCTGCTCTGCGCCGCGGCGGTGCCGGCGGCGTTTCGGCTGCGGCGCGCACCCGGGGTTGCCGCCTAGGGAACGCGGCACGGCATCCCCGCGTCCCGAGAGGTATCGGGGCGGTGACAGTCACATCCGCCCGCCCTGGCCATTTCCGCCGGGTCCGCGCACCGTGGCCCCGCCCGCGCATCCTGGAGATCACATGCCACCGACGATCCGTTTCGCCGACATCGCCGCCGAGACGCCGACGCGCGACAGCCTCGCCGCGCACTACGCGGAGCTCAACGCCCTGCTCGACCGCGGTGGGGCTGCGGCGCGTGCCGAGGCGTTGGCGCAATGGGACCGTCTGCGCCGGAACCACGAGACCTGGAGCGCGCTGGTGCATCTGCGCTTCGCCCAGGCCACGGACGACCCCGAGGCCAAGGCGGCGCGCGAATACGCCGACGCCCTGGCCCCGGTGGCGACCGAGCACGAGATTGCGTTCAAGCGCCGCCTGCTCGCCGACCCCGACCGCGCCGGGCTGGAAGCGGCAACGGGGCGCCACGCGCCGCGCCTGTGGGAGATGGACGTCACCACCTTCGAACCGGTGATCGCCGCCGACCTGGAGGAGGAGGCGCGGCTCTCCGCGCGCTACACCGAGCTTCTGGCCTCGGCGCGGTTCGAGATCGGCGGAGCGACGGTCAACATCTCGGGCCTCGCCCCCTTCGCGGAGGACCCCGACCGCGCGACCCGGCACGAGGCCGAGCGCCTGCGCTGGGAATTCTTCGCAGCGAACGGCGCCGAGCTCGACTCGATCTACGACGCGCTGGTGCGGCTCCGTCACGGCATGGCGCGCAAGCTCGGCTACGAGACCTACACGCCGCTCGGCTACCGCCGCATGCGCCGGACCGACTACGGCCCGGAGGAGGTCGCACGCTACCGCGACGAGGTGGCGGAGCGCGTCGTGCCGCTGGTCGCGCGCCTGCTCGAAGCGCGCCGGCGCGAGAACGGCTGGGACCGGCTACGCTTCTGGGACGAGGCGCTGGTGGACCCGGAGGGCAACCCGAAGCCGATCGGCGACCATGACACGCTCGTCGCCCAGGCGCGCGAGATGTTCGACCGGATGGACCCGCGGCTCGGCGCCTTCTTCCGGCTGATGGAGGAAGGCGGGTTCCTCGACCTCAAGAACCGGCCCGGCAAGGCCGGCGGCGGCTTCTGCACCTCCTTCCCGACGCAGGGCGTGCCCTTCATCTTCGCGAACTTCAACGGCACTCACCACGATATCGGCGTCTTCACCCACGAGATGGGCCACGCCTTCCAGTGCTGGGAGAGCCGCCATCTGCCCCTGGTGGACCTGCTCTGGCCGACGATGGAGGCCGCCGAGATCCACTCGATGGGGCTGGAATTCCTGACCCATCCGCATGTCGGCCTGCTGGTCGGCGAGGAGGCGGCAGACCGGTTCCGCCGCATGCACCTCATCACCTCCCTCGCCTTCCTGCCCTACGGCGTCTGCGTGGACCACTTCCAGCACGAGGTGTACGCGCGGCCCGAGGCGACGCCCGAGGAGCGGCACGCGATCTGGCGCCGGCTGGAGCAACGCTACATGCCGTGGACCGACTACGGCGACCTGGCCTACCCGGCGAAGGGCGGGCGGTGGCAGGCGAAGCACCACATCTACAACTCGCCCTTCTACTACATCGACTACACGCTGGCGCTGTGCTGCGCGATGCAGTTCTGGGTCCGCGCGAAGCGGGACGCACGCGCCACGCTCGACGCCTATGCGGCGCTGTGCCGGCGCGGCGGCTCGGCACCCTTCCAGGAGCTGGTGCGCTCGGCGGGGCTCGTCTCGCCCTTCGCCCCCGGCGCGCTCGCGGAGGTGGTGCGCGAGGCGGAGGCGGCACTCGCCGCCTGAGGCGGCGCCCTCTGCTCGGCCTCGCCACGGCGACGGCAGCCACGCTCCTGCTTGGCCGCCGCATCGGCACCGAGGAAGCGCTGGAACGCCGCGTCGCCGTCACGGATTCCGCCCTGCCGCCGGACCCGGCTAATCCCCTCTGCAGCAGTCCCGCCGACCCGTTCCGGCCCGCCGATTTCAGCTTCGTCGGCGATCCTCGGCTTCCGGTTCAGCGCCCATCCCGCGTCGCTGCCGTTCCTGCCTCCGCGCGATCGCCGATGCCGGGCTCCGGCGTTGGGCTCCGCTTCCCCTCCCCCGCATCGGCCCCGTCCCGCGCCGCGCGG
>JADGHI010000493.1 GCA_019689515.1 Acetobacteraceae bacterium
CGTGCCGAGCGCGGTGGCCAGGCCTCCACCCCCGGCCGCCGCTCCACCGAGCAGCCCACCCAGCCATGCGCCGCCATGCCCGCCGTGCAGCAGGTCGCCGAGCAGCTCGCCCAGCCCGCCCTCGCGCATCTCGTCCTCGGACTCCGGCAGGCGGCGGCGCGGCGTCAATCCATCCACCAGCGCCGGCAGCAGCGCGCTCAACCCGCCGAGGAGGCCGCCGCGGTCCACGCCGCCCTCGCGGGACAGCCGGTCCACCTCCGGCTCGCCCAGCGCCTGTTCAAGCTGGTCCGGCATGACCGGCTCGTTCCGCCCGGTCGCGACCCAGGACTCCACCTCGCGCCCCAGCCCGCCTTGGCGCAGCCGGTCCACCAGCGGTGCCAGCCCTGCCGTCCCGTCGCCCATGAGGTAGTTCAGGATGCGGTCGAGCGGCGTTCCGCGCAGCGCCTCCAGCGCGGAGCCGCCGAGGCGGGAGAGGAAATCGGTCATGGAGGTGGTCCGTGCCTCTGGGCATCGCGGGCCGCCAACGCGCCCCGTCCCTGGCCGTTGCCTGCCGCCCCATTGACCCGCGCCCGCCTCCGGGCTCCGATGGCGCCCCTCGGAAGCTCCGATCTGCAGGAGGAAACGCACATGCGCGCCTGGGCCGTCGTCGAGTGCGGAAAGCCGCTCAAGGAGATCGAGATCCCCACGCCCGAGCCGGTCGGCGAGCAGGTCCTGCTCGAGGTCACCCATGCCGGCGTCTGCCACTCCGACATCCACATCTGGGAGGGCGAGTACGACCTCGGCAGCCGCGGCAAGATGCGCCTCACCGACCGTGGCGTGACTCTGCCGCTGGCGATGGGCCACGAGATCGTCGGCAAGGTGGTGAAATGGGGGCCGGAGGCGGAAGGAAAGGGGCTCAAGGTCGGCCAGACCAAGCTCGTCTTCCCCTGGGTCGGCTGCGGCAAGTGCGACAAGTGCCTCGCCGAGGAGGACAACATGTGCCTCCAGCCGCGCTCGCTCGGCGTCTATCAGAACGGCGGCTACGCGACGCATGTGCTGGCGCCCGCGCCGCGCCACCTGATCGACATCGAGGGCCTCGATCCTGCGCTCGCCGCCACCTACGCCTGCTCCGGCGTCACGGTGTACAGCGCCATCAACAAGGTGATGCCGATGCCGCCCGACGAGCCGATCGTCGTGGTCGGCGCCGGCGGGCTGGGCCTCAACGCCATCGCGGTCCTCAAGGCGTTGGGCCACCGGCGGATCGTCTCGGTGGACGTCAGTGCGGAGAAGCTGGAGGCGGCGAAGAAGGAAGGCGCCTCCGACGTCGTGCTGGCGCAGGGCGAGGACACGGCGAAGCGCATCATCGCAACCTGCGGGGGCCCGGTCGCGGCGGTGATCGACCTGGTGAACGGCACCGCCTCGGCCCGCGCCGCCTTCGATGCGCTGCGCAAGGGCGGCAAGCTGGTGCAGGTCGGGCTGTTCGGCGGCGAGCTCTCGATCCCGCTGCCGCTGATGCCGATCCGCGCGCTGACGGTGCAGGGCAGCTATGTCGGCAATCCGAAGGAACTGCGCGCGCTGGTGGAGATCGCCAAGTCCGGCAAGCTGCCGCCGATCCCGATCACGCGGGAGCCGCTGCCCAAGGCCAACGACGCGCTGATGCGCCTGCGCGACGGCAAGGTCGTCGGCCGCATCGTGCTGACCGCCGAGGCGGCATAGCGCGGGCCGGTGGCGGCGCGGCCCGGTCTCCGCGCCGCCCACGGACTTCGCCCGGTCCGTGCCGACGGAGGGCCCTGTCGGTCAGCGCACGATTACCGTTCCCTGCATGTGCGGATGCAGGGAGCAGAAATACCGGTAGGTGCCCGGCATCGCGAAGACGAAGGCGAACTGCTCGCCAGTGTCGAGCGCTGGCGACCGGAACAGCCTCGGCTCATCAGCGCCGACGAGGTTGTGCGGCGTGTCGTCGCGGTTGATCCAGACCACCCGTGTCCCGGCGGTGATCTCGATCGTCCCGGGCGCGAAGGCGAAGTTCTCGATCGGGACGACGGCCTCCCTCGCCGCCGCGTCCGCCGCGACGAAGGGGGCGGCCGCCACCGCGCCGTGCCCGGACATGGCAGGCCGGCGGGCGGCGGTCAGGGCCGCGGCGACGGCGAAGGCCCCGGCGGCCAGCGCGCAGCCGAGCGCCGGAATCCATCGCCTTGCGTAGGTATTCATCCTTCCTGCTCCATCCGGCGTGAGCGGGCGCTTCATGCGCCGAGCGGCGTGTCCACGACGGCGAGGCGCTCTCGGCCCCGCACCTCGCGGACGCTTGTGATGCCGAGCAGCGAGCGCAGCCTCCCGGCCGGCAGGTCGCGGATCGGGCCCGGATTCGGCGCGGTGCCGGGCGCCGGCTGCGGGAAGGCGGTGGACATCGCGGTGTGGAAGGCGAGGTTGCCCTCGACCTTCTGCATGATCTGGTGGATGTGCCCGTTGAGCACCGTCACCGAGCCGAAGCGCCGAAGATAGGACAGCGCCCGCTCCGCATCCTCCGTGCCCCAGCCCCAGTCGCGTGCGACGGTCCAGAGTGGGATGTGCGCGAAGACCACGATCGGCTGGCTCGCCGGGCGGCCGCGCAGGTCGTCCTCCAGCCACTCGATCTGCTCCGCGCCGAGGCGGCCGAGGCCGCCGGGCCGCAGGTCCATCACGTTGTTGAGGCCGACGAAGTGCACGCCATGCTGGTCGAAGCTGTACCAGCCGCCCGGTCGCGCGCCGGGCATGAAGCGCTCGAAGAACGGCTTGCCGTCCTGATCGAGGACGTCGTGCTCGCCGGGGACGTAGTGCGTCTCCAGCCCGGCGCCGCGGACGATCTGATCGGCGGTGTCGAACTGGGCTGGGCGCGAGAGGTGGCTGACATCGCCGGTGTGGAGGAGGAGCGCCGCCTGGTCGCGATGCTCCCGCACCAGGCCGATCGCCTCGCTGAGCGTCCCCGCCGTGTCGGCATTCGGCCGGTTCGCGAAGCCGATATGGCTGTCGCTGATCTGGATGAAGCCGAACCCGCCGCTGCTGCCGCTCGCATGCGCCTCGGCGGCTTCCGCGCCGCCGATCAGCAGCGACGAGCGCGGCACGCCGCCCCTGACGGTCCAGAGCACGCCCGCCCCGGCCCAGAGCATGCACTCCAGCGCGGTACGGCGGCTGGTGTCGTCCTTCCCTTGCATGGTGTCCTCCACGGGACATGGTCCGCCGAGGGATACCGACGAGGCCGCCCGCGGCGCCCGTGGGCATGGAGACCTGCCTGCATCGGCCCTCGAACCGGAAGGACCGGGACCTTCGCAGGTCTATTCCCGGTGCGGCTCCATGGCGTCGGCGTGGAATAGGACGGCGCGACAGCAGTCTTGCTGAGTGGACGCAGCCCGGACGCAGCCTCGGAAGGGCCGAGGCGCTGGCGCGGCGTCGGAAGGG
>JADGHI010000494.1 GCA_019689515.1 Acetobacteraceae bacterium
GCCGCGCTCGGCCGCTTCGCGCATGGCGACGCCGCGGCGGCGCTCGCGGCGGACGGGCGGGCGGTGGTCTATATGACCGACCGGCGGCCGGGCGGATACCTGTTCCGCTTCGTCTCGGAGGGGCCGGCGACAGAGCCGGACGCCCTCGACCGCGGCACGCTCTTCGTCGCGCAGTTCGAGCGTGGCGAGGGCATGCGCTGGCTGCCCCTGCCCGCGGGGGCGGAGAGCGCGCGCGACCCGGTGGCGGCCGCGGAGGCGCTGGAGCCGACGCCGCTCGACACGCCTTCCGGCCTCGCGGTGGACCCGCGGCGGCCGCGGCTGTTCCTCGCCTGCCGTGGCGCGCCGCCCGGCCCGCGCGGCTCGGCGGGCAGCGTGATCGAGATCCTGCCCGCGGCGGGCGACCACGCGGCGGAGACGGCGGTGGGCCAGGTGCTGCTGGTCGGTAGCGAGCCGCCTCCGCTGCCCCCCCGCTCCGGACGCTCCGGCGCCGCCCAGGAGGCGCCGCCCCTGCCGCCCGCGCGGCCGGCCATGCCCGACACGCTCGCGATGGACCCGAACGGCAGGCGGCTGTGGATCGGCACGAATCACGGCGGGCTGGTCGGGCGCCAGGCGGATGCGCTCTACGCCTGCACTATCGAGGGCCCATCGCGCGGCCAGGCGCTGCCGATCTATGCGGCGCCGCGTGCGGCGGCGATCGGCGGTGTTGCGGTCAGCCCCGACGGCACGGCACTGTTCACCGTGGCGCGGCGCCCGGGCGCGGAGCCGGGCGCGAGCTTCGAGCGGCCGGGCACGCGCTGGCCGGCCTTCGATCCGGCGGTCCCGCCGCGCACCGCGCTCCTGTCGCTGACGCGGCGCGGCGGCGGGGTGGTCGGCGGGTAGGGTGCCGCCGCCCGGCGGACAGGGCGCGATGCGATGGCGCTTCGTCGAACCGCTGCACGAAGTGATGTCCCCGGCCACCTGACGCGCCCTAGCATCGGCGCTGCCCCTGCAACCGCTTCGAAGGGACAGCAAGAGGCCATGTCCGAGCCGATTGCGTCGCACGCGGAAGGGATCGAGATCGAGGACATCGGCAGCAATCCGAACCCCGCTCGCCCGATCGGGGAGGTGATCGCCGCGCGGTACGGCCGCCGCGCGCTGCTCGGCGCCGGCGCGGCGGCGGCGGCGCTGGCGGCCAGCGGGACCGCAGGGGCGCAGCCGCAGGCACCGCAGCGCCCCGCGCACAGCAGTGGCAACACGCCGGATGGCGGCCCCTCGACCCTCACCTTCCCCGAGCTGCGCCATCAGCTCGCCCAGGGCGATGCCGTGGCGGAGGGGTACGAGATCCAGCTCCTGATCCGCTGGGGCGATCCCATTCTCGCCGATGCGCCGGAATTCGATGTCGCGCGCCAGACGGCCGCGGCGCAGGCGCGGCAATTCGGCTACAACTGCGACTACCTCGACTTCTTCCCGCTGCCGCGGGGCTCGCGCAGCGCCGACCACGGGCTGCTGTGGTCGAACCACGAGTACACCAACACCAATCTGATGTTCCCCGGCCTCGGCGCCGGCCGCGCCGCCCGCTCGCGCACCAATGCCGAGCAGGTGGCGGTGGAGATCGCCGCGCATGGCGGCAGCATCGTCGAGGTGCGGCGCGGGTCGGACGGGCGCTGGCGCTACGTAAGGGAGAGTCGGTTCAACCGCCGCATCACCGGCGAGACGCCGATGCGCATTTCCGGCCCCGCGGCCGGGCACCCGCGCCTGCGCACCAAGGCCGACCCGACCGGGACGCGGGTGCTCGGCATGCTCAACAACTGCGCGGGCGGGCGCACACCCTGGGGCACGGTGCTGACGGCGGAGGAGAACATCAACCTCTACTTCGGCGGCGAGGCTGCTGCGAACGGCCCGCAGCGCGACCACTACCGCCGCTACGGCATCCTGCGCGAGGCGGTCTATGGCTGGGGTCGCTTCGTGGACCGCTTCGACCTCGACAAGGAACCGAACGAGCCGAACCGCTTCGGCTGGATCGTCGAGATCGACCCCTACGACCCGGAGAGCGTGCCGGTGAAGCGCACCGCGCTTGGCCGCTTCAAGCACGAATGCTGCACCATGGCGCTCTGCCCCGACGGGCGCGTCGCCTTCTACAGCGGCGACGACGAACGCTTCGAGTACATCTACAAATTCGTCACCGCGCGGCCGTGGAACTCGGATGATCAGGCGGCGAACCGCGACCTGCTCGACGAGGGGACGCTCTACGTCGGGCGCTTCGACGACGACGGGACGGCGGTGTGGCTGCCGCTGGTGCACGGCCATGGGCCGCTGACCGAGGCGAATGGCTTCCACTCCCAGGCCGATGTGGTGATCGAGGCGCGGCGCGCGGCGGACCTGCTCGGCGCCACGCCGATGGACCGGCCGGAGGATGTCGAGGCGAACCCGGTGACGGGGCGCGTCTATGCGATGCTGACCAACAATTCGCGCCGCACCGCGCAGCAGGCGCGCGGGGCCAATCCGCGCGCGAACAACATCCACGGCCATGTGCTGGAGATCATCCCGCCGATGGTGCAGGGCCGGCCGGACCACGCGGCGACGGAGATGCGCTGGGAGCTGTTCCTGGTCGCCGGCGCGCCGGGCTTCGACGCCGGGGCGCGCTACCACCGCGCGACGAGCGCGAATGGCTGGCTCTCCTGCCCGGACAACTGCACCTTCGACAGCAAGGGCCGCATCTGGATCGCGACCGACGGGTCGCCGGAGACCTCGGGGGTGGCGGACGGGCTCTATGCCGCCGACACCACGGGCCGCGGCCGGGCGCTGACGCGGCTGTTCTACCAGGCGCCGACCGGCGCCGAGGTGTGCGGCCCCTGCTTCACGCCGGACGAGCGCACGATCTTCCTCGCGATCCAGCATCCGGGCGAGGAGCCGGGCAGCACCTTCGAGCGGCCCTTGACGCGCTGGCCCGACTTCCGCGAGGGCGTGCCGCCGCGGCCGAGCGTGATCGCGATCGTGAAGAAGGACGGCGGAGTGATCGGGACCTAGGCGGTCTCCGCCTCGCCGATCTCCAGCACCAGGCCGTCCCGGCCGGGCTCGACGCCGGGCGGCAGCGTCCGGCGCAGCGTGGCGTAGTCGAGGTCGTGGCTCATATGCGTCAGCACCGTGCGGCGCGGGCGCAGCGCCTCGACCCAGCCGAGGACGGTGGGGAGGTCGGCATGCACCTTGTGCGGGCCGCGCTGGAAGCAGCCGACGATCCAGGTGTCGAGGCCGCGCAGCGCCTCCAGCGTCTCGGGCGGGAAGCGGACGACGTCGGTGGAGTAGGCGAAGCCACCGGCGCGCAGGCCGAGCGTCTCCATCACCTCGTGGTCCTGGCGCAGCAGGCGCAGCGGGATGCCGGCAACGGTCAGGGCATCGCCGGGCCGCACCGGGACCGGCTCGAGGCAGGGGCGGTAG
>JADGHI010000495.1 GCA_019689515.1 Acetobacteraceae bacterium
GCCCCTCCGGCGCCGCCACGCCCGCCGACGCCTACAACGCGCTGTTCGCCGGCACCGCGATCGTCACGGGCACGGCGACCATGCTGGTCGTCGCCACCGGCCGCGCGACGCGGCTCGGCCAGGTCGCCGCGGCGCTCGCCGCCCGCCGCCCGGCCACCGCCTTCGAGCGCGGGCTGCGCGAGCTCGGCCTGCTGATCCTGCGGCTGACCGCCTTCCTCGTGCTGTTCGTGCTGCTCGCCCACCTCGCCTTCCACCGGCCGGCGCTGGAGAGCTTCCTGTTCGCCGTCGCCCTCGCCGTCGGGCTGACGCCCGAGCTGCTGCCGATGGTCGCGACCGTCACGCTCTCACGCGGCGCGCTGCGCATGGCGGCGCGGCAGGTGGTGGTGAAGCGGCTCGCGGCGATCCACGACCTCGGCGCGATGGACGTGCTGTGCACCGACAAGACCGGCACGCTGACCGAGGCGCGGATCGTGCTCCGCGACTGCACCGGTCCGGACGGCGCCGCGCCCTCCCCGCGCGCGCTGGCGCTCGCCGCGCTGAATGCCGCGCTCGCGGGCGGGGTGCGCACGCCGCTCGACGAGGCGATCCTCGCCGCCGCGCCGCCGGAGGCGACCGCCGGCTGGAGGCTGATCGCCGAGGCCCCCTTCAGCGCCGAGCGGCGGCGCTGCTCCGTCCTCGCCGCCCACGAGGGCCGCCCGCACCTGCTCGTCGTGAAGGGCGCGCCGGAGGCGGTCATCGCCGCCTGCACAGCGGTGGAGGGCCCGGACGGCAGCGCGCCCCGCCCGCTGGACGCGACGACGCGCGCCGCCCTGCTCGCCCAGGTCGAGGCACGCGGCGCGGAGGGGCTGCGCCTTCTCGGCGTCGCCTGGCGCGAGGTGTCCGCGTCCGAAACCACCGCCGACCTCGGCCCGGAGGACGAGCGCGAACTGGTCCTCGCCGGCTTCTGCGCCTTTCTCGACCCACCGAAGCCCTCCGCCGGCGCCGCCGTCGCGCGCCTCGCCGCCGCGGGCGTGCGGGTGAAGATCGTCTCCGGCGACGCCGCGCCCGTCGTGCAGCATCTGGTGGCGAGCCTCGGCCTCCCGGCGCGCGGCCTCATGACCGGCGAGGAGATCGCGCGGCTCGACGCGCGGGCCCTCGCGGCGCGCGTCGAGGAGTGCGACCTGTTCGCGCGCGTCTCGCCGGACCAGAAGCGGCGCGTGATCCTGGCGCTGAAGGCGCGCGGCCATACCGTCGGCTACATCGGCGACGGCATCAACGACGCCCCGGCGATCAACGCCGCGGATGCGGGCATCTCCGTCGAGGGCGCGACCGAGGTCGCGCGCAGCGCCGCCGACCTGATCCTGCTCGCGCCCGATCTCGGCGTGCTGGCCGACGGTGTGGAGGAAGGGCGGCGCACCTATGCGAACGTGATGAAGTACGTGCGCATGGGGACCTCCTCGAATTTCGGGAACATGCTCTCGATGGCGGTCGCCTCGCTCGCCATCCCCTTCCTGCCGCTGACGCCGGCGCAGATCCTGCTCAACAACCTGCTCTACGACGTCTCGGAGACCGGCATCCCGTTCGATTCGGTGGAGCGCGAGGACCTCGCCGCGCCGCATGCCTGGGACATGCCGGCGGTGCTCCGCTTCACGCTGGTGATGGGGCCGCTCTCCTCGGTCTTCGACCTCGCGACCTTCGCGGTGCTGCTCTGGGGCTTCGGCGCCGCGCCGGAGGAGTTCCGCACCGCCTGGTTCATCGAATCCATGGCGACGCAGATCCTGGTGATCTTCCTGATCCGCACCGCCGGCCCCGCCTGGCGCGCCAGCCCGCCGCATCCGGTGCTGGCCGCGACCTCGCTCGGCGCCCTCGCGGTCGCGCTGTTCCTCGCCCTCGGCCCGCTGGCGCCGACGCTGGGCTTCGCGCCGCTGCCCGGCGGGTTGCTGCTCGCGATCGCCGCGCTGGTCGGGCTCTACCTGGCAGCGGCGGAGGCGATGAAGCGCATCGCGCTGCGCCCGCCGGCCCGGACCTGAGCGCGACGGCGCACAGCCGCTGCTGGGCCGGCCAGGCCGCCGCCTGTCGCGGTCGCGATGGCGCCGCCAGCCGCGGCGATGCCGCAAGCAGTCAACCGGCCATGCCCGAGGCGCGGCCTTCCCGGCCACTCGCCCCGCGCATCAGCCCATCATTGCCCGGAAACGCAAGACCGCGGCCAGCGGATCGCCCCGCGCCGCGGTCGCGGATACACGCGCCGACCCTCCGCCACCGTTCGGCAGAGGGGCGCGCCGCCGCTACGTCAGAAGCCCTCGCGCTCGAGGCGCTTGCGCTCCACCTTGCGGGCGCGGCGGACCGCCTCGGCGGCCTCGCGGGCGCGGCGCTCGGACGGCTTCTCGTAGTGCCGGCGGAGCTTCATCTCGCGAAAGATTCCCTCCCGCTGCAACTTCTTCTTGAGCGCCTTCAGCGCCTGGTCGATGTTGTTGTCCCTGACGACGACTTGCACGCGGCTTGATCTCCTTTCCCGCTTGTGTTGGACACGATCACGATCCGATAGGGGCCGGCATACGGCCCGAACCGAGGCAAAGTGAACGGCGGCGCCGGAACCGGGTTCCCGGCGGGAACCGTATCGGTCGCGGCGCAGGGGCGCATGCTTAGCACGGCCGCGGGCCGGGCCGGAAGCCCTCCCGCGCGGCCGTCGGTGCCCCTACATGGGCACAACACCCGCCCGCCGCATGCCCGGGGAGCGAAGGCAGACCGCGCAGCCATGGCCATCCTCAAGATCGCCCGCATGGGCCACCCCGTCCTGCTGCAGACCGCCGAGCCGGTCTCCGATCCGGCCGCCCCGGAAGTCCGGCGGCTGATCGCCGACATGATCGAGACCATGCACGACGCCCAGGGGGTCGGTCTCGCCGCGCCGCAGGTGCATGTGCCGCTGCGCCTCTTCGTCTATCGCACCGGCGCCGCCACGGCCGCCGCGCTGATCAACCCCGAGCTCGAGCCGATCGGCGAGGAGGTGGAGCGCGGCTGGGAAGGCTGCCTCTCCATCCCCGGCCTGCGCGGCTGCGTCCCCCGCGCGAAGCGGGTGCGCTTCCGCGGCCTCGACGCCGAGGGCCGGCCGGTGTCGGGCGAAGCCGAGGGCATGGCCGCCCGCGTCTTCCAGCACGAGACCGACCACCTCGACGGCATCCTCTACCCGATGCGGATGGACGACCTCTCGCTCTTCGGCTTCACCGAGGAACTCGCCCGCGCCGCCGAGGAGGCGGAGCGCAAGGCCGCTGCCCTGGCCGCCAGGGGCGACGGCGCCGCCGCGGCGCCGCAGCAGCCGCCGCAGCCATGACCGGCTCGATCGAGCGCAGCGCGGAGCGCGACGCCGCGATCCGCGCCATCCTCCCCCATGTTCCCGCGCGCGGCTGGACCTGGGCCGCGCTGCGCGCCGG
>JADGHI010000496.1 GCA_019689515.1 Acetobacteraceae bacterium
GCGCCGGAGTCCTCGCGCAGGGCCTGGGCGAGGGCCTCGGTTTCCGCGGAGGGGCGGGCCTGGAAGCGGGTCGCCAGGACCTGCCGGCAATCGGCGTAGGCGGCGAGCGCCGCGGCGCGGTCGCCGCGCGCGGCCTCGGCGCGGATCAGCGCCCGCCAGGCGCCCTCCTGGGCGGCGTCGATGGACAGCACGCGCCGTGCCGCGGCGACGCACGCCTCCGGGTCGAGGGCGGCGGCCAGCCGCGCCGTCGCAACCAGGAGCGCGCTGTCGCGCAGGCGACGGCGTTGCTCCGCGAGCCAGATGTCGAAAGCGTTGTCGAGCCCCTCGAGATCGGCGAGCAGTTCACCGCCTTCGAGCAGCTCAAGCGCCTCCGGCCGTTCGGGCGTCGCGCGCGCCACCTCCTCCGCGTCGGTCCAGACCGCGGCGTGGTCGAGCGCGATGGTGCTCCGCGTCGCCGTGATGAGCGGCACGCCGACGGGGCGGAGCGAATCGTGCAGTTCGTGCAGTGCCTGGCGCAGCGAGCCTCGCGCCTGCTCGTGGCCGCGGCGCGACCAGAGCAGATGGGCCAGCCGCGACCGGGCGACCGGATGCGGCCCCGAGAGCGCGAGGATAGCGAGGAGGGCACGCGCCTTGCGGGTGCGCGGCAGCACCCGCTGGCCCGTCAGGCTCCAGGCGTCCACGCGGCCGAGCAGCGTCAGCCGCAAGCGGATTCCGGGGCGCGGCGGTTGGGCCTCCGCGAGAGGGAACGGGGGACGCTGCCCGTACTCCGCCGCCACGGCGGGGTCGGAAACGCCGCTTCCCGCCATGGGCGAGGCGTGGGTGCACGGCGAAGCACACGGAGCCAACATGGGAGTTGCGTTTCCGGCAGCCACCAGAAGCGGCGTGCGTTGCGCGGGCGGATCGCCCACGCCGCCCGGTGCCGCGACACCATCCATACCTGCAGTTTATTCAACTGGAATGGTTATGTCACCTAACGGTTGATAGGTGTGCGCCCCCACATCCGATAGGTGTGGCTTCCGGGCCATCCACACGGGCCATATCGCGAGACGGGACAGGCGCCGATTCCGCGACCCGGCCGCTAGTCCGCATTGCGGCTTTCTCGCCAAGAGCAGGTTGCGCCCGAGAAACACAGACTACCGCGCGGCAGGCCGGCTAACGCCTGCAGACGGCGCGGCTCTGCTATCTATGGTTGTGAGACCTCCAGCATCAGCCTCCGATCCGCAGCGGGGCACGCGCGGCAAGCGCGGGCTAGGGCCGGGACGGTGCCGCAGGCGGCGCGCCGGCGCCGGCGTCCAGCGCGCGCAGCGCCTCGCGCAGTTCGCACGCCGCGTGTTCGAGACGGAAGGCGAGCAGGTCTCGTTCGACGCCTTCGGCGAAGGTGAGTGGCGGCGGCGGAGCCTGGGCCGACAGCGCCGCCGCCTGGTCGCGCATGGCGACCAAGCGGCGCGCGGCCTCGACAACCCGCTGCAGCGCCGCCTCCTGGCGGGACAGGGAATCCGGAGGCGGAGCGTCCCGCCTGGCCGACTCCGTCATCCGTGACCGTCCGTCCGTCTCTCGCGTCTCCGTGCCACTGCCGCGACAATGCGGCGTGACGTGCCGCCAGACGCGTCAGAAGCGCGCCGCGATCGTCAGACATTCGTCAAATCGGCAACCAAGAAGCCGAGGCCATCGCCGAAGCTTGCGGACAGCGCGGCCCCTGCGCCCAGCCGGCAACCGCCATGCCCGCGCATCCGAGGGCGAGCGCCGCCGACACGCGGCCGTCCACGCGCCCGTCGGCGGTCGTCCGGCGCGACGCGGGCGGATCCCAGCCTCACGGTGGTCCGAATGCGCGGCCCCCTTCCGACCCCGCGACCCGGCCCTGGCCCGCGGCCGGGGACGCCATCCCGCCATCGCCTCGGGCAGAGCGCCTACGCGCCGCGTCGCCGGCACGGCCCGTCGGAGACGACCCGCCGGTGCGGGCCCGCGCGTGGTCAGGCCGGCCTGCGCGCCCATGCCGCCGCGGCGAGGCGCCGGGCGAACATGCTGTCCGGCTTCACCGCGAGCCGCTCCTCGGCGATCGCCCGCGCCACGGCCCGGTCACCCGCCCGCAGCAGCGACTCGGCCAGGGTCAGCGCGATCACGTCGCGCTGCGCGTTGGAGCCGCCGAAGCGGTGCGCGATCGGCGGCAACGGAGCGAGCAGCGCCGCCGCCTCGCCATAGGCGCCGCGGTCGAAGGCGATCAGCGCGCGGCCAAGGGGCAGGCCGATGTCGCGCGCCAGCGCCGCGTTGCTGCCGGCGCTCCCGGGCGCGGAGGCCGCGCGCTCCAGCGCCGCCAGTGTCCGCGTCGCCACGTCCCGCCGTCCGGCGCCGAGATGCGCCATGATCCCGTGCACGTCGTTGAAGGCGTAGTAGCTCTGCGGCCCGGACTCGAGCACCGCCGCCCAGGCGTCCGACACCTCCGCCCAGCGCGCCATCCCAGGGTCCGCACCGACCAGGCGCAGCCGCCACAGCATCGCGCTGGCATCCACCAGCTCCAGCGCCTGCGGAGGCTGCGGGCCACCGGCGCGGCTTGGCCGCACGCCACGGTCGTAGAGCGCCAGCGTCTCGGCGAACTCGCCGCGGTCCAGATGGAACAGCGCACGGTGCCACCAATTGTGGCAGGCGAGCATATTCTCCGGCGCCCAGTCCGCCTCGCGCGCGGCGAGCCAGCGCACGCCCTCCTCCGTGCGCCCCTGCATCTCCATCACATGCGCCACGGCGTGGATCGCCCAGGCATCGGCGGGGTCGAGCGCCACCGCGCGGCGGCCGACGTCCTCCGCCGCGGCGTACTCGCCGCATTCCTCGAGGCCGAAGGACTGCATGCCGAGGATGTAGCCGAAGCCCGGCTCGCCCTCACGCCAGGCGGAGAGCGCCGCGGTCGGGCGGTCGCGCAGCGTTTCGCGCCGGCCGAGGAAGAAGTCGAGCTGGTGCGCGACCTGCAGCGCAAAGAGGTCGCGCGGCCAGGCGGCGACGATGGCGCCATACTCCTCCCAGGCGCGGTCGAAGTCCCGCGCAAGCCAAGCAGAGGCCGCGGCGATATGGGCACGTTCGCGCTCGTTCGTCCGGCACTCGCGCGCAGCGGCGACGCTCTTCGCGGCATCCGCCTCCAACCCGTGCTCGGTGGCGCAGAGCAGCAGGCCCGCGCGCATCAGATGCGCCATCGCGCAGTCAGGCGCCTCGGCGAGCGCAGCGTCGAGCTCGGCCAGCGGATCGGCGCGGAAGCGCGCGAACAGTGCGCCGGCCTGGCTCAGATGCGCGACCGCAGCGCGGGAATCGGTGGAGACGGCGAGGCCGTTGGCATCGGTGAGCGACATGGGGAAGACCTCCGTGGTCCGGATTGGATTGCGGGGTTTCGTCAAAGGCGCTCGATGGGCGGCGGCACGGCGGC
>JADGHI010000497.1 GCA_019689515.1 Acetobacteraceae bacterium
TGGCATCGCGACCTACGACGCCGCGGGTCGCTGGGTGGCGCATGCGCTGACGGGCGACGACGGCAGCACGGTGACCTACGAGCGCATCGGCTGAGGGGCTGCGCGCCCCTCGTCCTCGGCCCTCCAACGGAAAATATGATGCAGGCCGCCCGCGGGAAGCCCCGCCGGGCAACCGGTTCGCTCCGTCATCGTTGAAGCGGGTGCTGCGGCCGAACCGGGCCTGCGCCGCCCGGCGCGGCGCTGGCCTGTCCATGGGAGGGGGTGCGCGATGCGGCGCGGGTGGACCGGCGGATCGGGCATGGTGCGGGCGGCCCTGGTCGGGTCTTCGCTGCTGCTGGTCGGGGCCTGCACGTCCTACGCGCTGTCCTCGTCCGCGCGGCTGCACGCGGCGGCGACCGAGGATCTCTGCGCGCAGCGCAACGCGCCGATCGGCGGGGCGCGCATCCGCGCCGAGCTGCGGCTGCGCGGCGCGGACTGCTCGGCCTTCGAGGCGGCCCTGGCGGGACAGCGACGCTTCGACCTCGCGCTGCCCTTCCAGCCGTCCTACCCGCCGCCGGCCCAGCGGGCGATGCCCTACACGCCGCCGGGATCGCTGCCGCCGCCCGTGCCGTTCGCGGGGGCAGGAGGCCTGCCGCCGCCTCCCGGACAGTTCGGCTCCTTCGCGCCGCCGCCGTGGTTCGCGGGGGCCGATGGGGAGGAGCGTGCCTATGCCGGCAGGGCGGCGCCAACGGAGCCAGGCTGGAGCGGAGGCGGCTTCGCGGCCGTGCCGGCGACGCCCGCCTGGCGGGACCCTGTGCCGTCCTCGCCGGCGACGCCCGCCTGGCGGGACCCGCCCGTTTGGCGGGACCCCGCGCCGTCCTCTCCCGAGCCGGAGGATCGGGAGGGCGGCGGCTCGGCGGCCACCCCATCGCCGCTGCCGTTTGGACGCGCTCCGTCGTCCGATGCGCCTCGGGGGGCAGTCGCCTCCGTGGCCCCCGCTCCACCGCCGCCTTCCTCCGATGCGGGCCGGAGCAGCGGTGGCGCAGCCGTGTCGGCGGCGGCGGCCGGCAGGGGGGCGCTCGCGCCGCTGATCGCGCCGGGCTGCGTCGAGCGGGCAATCGAGCCCCTCGACCGGACCGGGCAGGCGCAGCGAGCCACGGTCACCTTCCGCAACAATTGCGGCGTGCCGATCCGCGTGCGCTTCGCCGCCCGGCCGGGCGTCGCCCTGACCGAGGTGACGCCGCTGCTCCGGCCCGGCGAGAGCTCGACGCCGGTGCCGCTGGCCGAAGGCTTCGCGCATCCGGGCTTCATCGTTTGCAGCTACGAGCGGGTGCCGGAGCGCGCCCTCTGCCAATGATAGTGTCCTGCATTCCCGATGACCCATGGATGCGGCCTCGAAGGCGGGCGCAGGGTTCGACTCCGTGAAGCTTGGCTCGCGCATTAGCGGCGGCGGGCCGCATTCGCGGCCTCGGCGCTCTGCATGGAGCGGGCTTTGCGGGACGGTAATGGGATGCCCGGCCAGAACGGAGAGCCGCTGATCGCCGCACCCGAGGCCGTGCGCTT
Organism: Acetobacteraceae bacterium; assembly: GCA_019689515.1. Taxonomy (GTDB): domain Bacteria; phylum Pseudomonadota; class Alphaproteobacteria; order Acetobacterales; family Acetobacteraceae; genus Caldovatus. The sequence continues at coordinate 1,543 of JADGHI010000497.1, forward strand.
GACCGTCCGCCGCGGCGGGGCACGATCCGCTGGGCAGCAGGAGGATGCGCGCGATGGCCGAGACCGAATGGATGCGCCTGACCGCAGCGGAGCTGAACGAGCGCGCCGCTGCGGGCGCGCTGGTGATCGTGCCCGTGGCCTCGCTCGAGCAGCACGGGCCGCACCTCGCGACCGGGGTGGACATCGTCTGCGCCACGGCCGTCGCGCAGCGCGTGGCGCGGCTGCTCGACGCCGCCGGCGAGGCGGTGGTGGTCACGCCCTGTGTCTGGACCGGGCTCGCCGAGCACCATGTCGCCTTCGGCGGGACGGTGACGCTCGACTACGCCACCTTCGCGGCGGTGCTGCGCGGCGTCGTGCGATCGGCCGCGCGCGCCGGGTTTAAGCGCGTGATGCTGCTCAACGGGCATGGCGGCAACGCGGAGGCGGTGGCGGTCGCGGCGACCGAGCTCTCGGTCGAGCTCGGCATCGCGGTGGCGGCGGGCACCTACTGGCATCTGGCGCCGGAGGCGATCGCGCCGATCCTCGATCGCCAGCCCGGCCTGATGCACGCCTGCGAGGCCGAGACCTCGATGATGATGGTGCTGATGCCGGAAGCGGTGCGGCGGGAGAAGCTGCAGGAGGCGCACGGGCCGCACTCGACGCGCGTGGAGGGGCAGCCTTCGGCGCTCGCCCGGCGCAGGTCGTTCAAGGAGCTGACGCCGAGCGGCGTGATCGGCGACGCGCGGACGGCAAGCGCGGAGAAGGGCGAGAAGCTGCTGGCAGCGGTGGCGGAGCGGATCGCGGCGATTCTGCGGAACGAGGCGCTGTGGCAGTGATCCGCGCCCCAGGAGCATCACCGCGGGAGGGGAAGCCGCCTCCCGCGCCGCGCGCCCCGCTCAGACCTTCACGCCGTAGTCGCGCACGATCAGCGTGTCGTAGCTGCGGATGTAGGAGTTCAGCATGAAGAACTGCCACCATGCCCGGAAGGCATCCCGGTTCGGCAGCCAGAACTCGCCGTAGTTCGGGTCCATGAACAGCACGTCCTCCCCGGCGAAGGCGGCGACCATGTGCCCGCCGCCGCCCTTGCTGCCGCGCAGCGAGAGCAGCTTGTAGCCGCCGCCCCGGTGCTTGACGATGCCCTCGCCGGCCGCGATCAGCCGGGTGTGGCTCATCGCGAATTCCTTCTCCAGCAGCGCGCCGCTGACGATGTCCTGTCGGCGGATGATGCCGAACTTCCGCATGAAGTCCTCGAGATAGCGGATCTGGTTGCCCGAGGACTGGTGGTGCTCGACCGTGATGTTGATGGCGGCGCCGGTGTTGACGCCGTTTTCGTTGAACAGGTAGTCCCAGACCGAGCGACCGCGGGTGAAGCTGTTCGGCGTCCGGCTGTCCTGCGTGGCGTGGAAGACGGTCCAGAAGGCGCAGAGCGTCGCGCAGACGCCACCCATCGGCTTTCCCCTCCGCAGCACCATCTTGTAGGTCTTGCCCTGGTCCGGGAGGTTGGGGTCGCCGAGCTTGAAGGCCTGGGCCTGCGAGAAGTCGAAGGTCCGAAAGCCGCCGTGCATCCTGGCATAGGTTTCCAGGCGGTCGGAAACGAGCGACGAACCCATTTTTGACCTTCGCTCCTGCTGGTCAAGAAACGGTAGTGCAACCATTCCGGGAACTCAAGCGAAAGATCATCGCGGCCCGATGAGCGTTCGCCGGCCGAAGAAGGTCGCCATCACGCGCGGATCGTGCCGCAGGAGGCGCACGGCATCGTGGCGCATCTTGCCCGGGGCACGCGCTCTTAGAGCCCGTCTCGAATCTCATGTGCAACGGCCGAGGCGGCGCAGGAGGAGCATGATGGAGGCGGCGTAGAGGAAGGCCTCGGCGGAGGCGATGGAG
>JADGHI010000498.1 GCA_019689515.1 Acetobacteraceae bacterium
CGGAGTTGTTTATAACAGACATATTTACACGGGGGCCTGCCCCTAGACCGCGGCCGCGTAGCGGCCGAAGGGGACGCGCTGGATGTCGATCTCGAAGCCGGCGGGACGCGCCATCTGCTGCAGCGTGACGCCGAGCCGCTCGCGCAGGGGCCTGCCGACCGGGATGACCAGCGGCACGCGCACCGGGCCGCGATGACCGGCCTCGGCGAGCAGGCGTCGTGCACCAGCGGCGTCCGGCCGCGTCGGGAGCACGACGTCGCGGGCGTAGAAGGGATGCGTCGGCGGGATCGGGCTGATGGTGGGCGCGCCCTGGCCGAAGAGCACCGCCTCCACCACGTCCGCCTTCGGCACGGCGAGGTGGAAGGCGCGACGCACCCTCGGGTCGTTGAACGGCGGGATGCGGTTGTTCATGATCGCCCCGTCCCAGGAGGCGGTGGCGACGCTCTCCACGCGGATGTCGCGCGCCTCGCGCAGCTGGCGGACGTTCTCCGGTCCGAGGTCCCATACCGCATCGAGGTCGCCCGCCTGGAGCGCGGCGATGCGCACCGCCATCTCGGGCAGGATGCGAAGCTCCACCTGGTCGAAGCGCGGCTGCCCGGCCTCCCAGTACTCGGCGTTGCGCGCGACCACGAGTCGGTCGCCCGGGGCGTAGCTGCGGAAGACGAAGGGACCGGTCCCGATCGGCGCCGTCGCGATGTCCTCGATGCGATCGCGCGGCAGGATCTTCGCCTGGCGATCGCTGAGGATGTCGGCGAAGCCGCCGTAGGGGTACTTCAGGCGGAAGACGACCGTGTGGGGGTCGGGAGCCTCCATGCCCGCGACCATGTCGTAGTTGGTGCGCACCGGCGATGCGGTGGCCGGGTCGAGGATGCGCGTGAAGGTCGCGATCACGTCGTCGGCCGTCATCTCGCGGCCGTGGTGGAAGCGCACGCCGCGGCGCAGCCTGAAGCTCCAGGTCTTCAGGTCTTCGGCGAACTCCCAGGATTCCGCGAGTTCCGGCTCCACCGTGAGGTCCTCGCGCATGCGCGTGAGGCCGTTGAAGACGAGCACGTCGTACATGTACTCCTCGCCGGTCGTGGTCTTCGCCGGATCGAGGGCGCGGAGGTTGGCGCTGACCGCGATGCGGAAGTTGCCGCCGCCGGCCTGCGTCGCGCCGGGACGAGGCAGGGACACGGAGGAGACGAGGGCGGGCAGGGCGAGTGCGGCGCGACGGGTCAGGGTCATGGCTTCACCTCACGCTCCGGGCAGCGGGTGTGTGCATGCGCGCGTCAGCTCGGGCCGGGGGCGGCGTCCGGGTCCACGGCGCGCGTCACGAAGAGCTCGACCATCGGGCGGTAGCGGTCCCAGAGGGCGCGCAGCGCGGAAATGGCCTCGGGCGCGTCGTCGACGCGCAGGTCCACCAGCGGGAACACCTCGCGCTCCACGACCAACAGCGCCGAGGAAATGACGGGTTTGCCCTCGCCGCCGGCGGCTTCGCCCGCCTCCATCGCCCGCACCAGGCGTTCGGCGAGCGGCTCCGCGGCCGACCGCACGAAGGCGTCCGCCATGGCGGCTGGCACCCGCTCGTTCGCCAGGATGTTGCCCATCGCGATGCAGTCGGGCGCGTGGACCGCGCCGCGCGCGGGCTTCACCTTCGCGCCGTCGAACTGCGCGGTGCGGCCGTGCCGGTCCATGACCGCAAGCTGACGCCAGCCATGGTGCGGCGTGCTGGCGACGAGCGCCGCGAGCGTCTCCTCTGCGGAGCAGCCCTGCCGCAGCAGCTCGATGCCGCGCGGCCCGAGGCGCGGGTCGGTCCGGTGCTGCGTCAGCACGGCACCGATACCAGCCGCAGCGTAAGGCACCCGCGATCCGACGGCGAGGCTCGAGGTGGCGACGGCGCAGCCGAATTGCCCGGTGCGCGCGCAGCGCCCGATCAGGGAGTAGGTCATGGCGAATGTTGCTCCTCGCCTTCCTATGGGCGCAAGCTTGAACTTGCCGATCCGCGTCGCAGCACCGCGGTCGCTGCTCGCCTTGCGACCGCGCCGTCCGTCGGCCGGCTGCAGAACGACCAATGGTTGCCTGATGAGCGGGCAAATGGCGCGATCGTCGCCGGACGGTCGTCCTGCGCCCGTGCCGGTTGCCTGCCGCGCCCGGTGCGCGCGCCGCTTCAGGTGGGCGGTGTGGTGATGCGGCGCGCGGTCTCGGGATCCATCCGCGGCACGGGTGCCCTCGGGGCGGCACACGCGGCGAGCGTGACTATCGCGGCGATGGCGGCGGCGTGCTTCAGCTGCTCGGGCGCCACCTTGTCGGGCGTGTCCGCGGGCGTCAGCAGGAAGCGCATGTTCGAGAGCGGCCGGTCGTAACCCGCGGCCAGACGCAGCGCCGGGATGCCATGGCGCAGGAAGTTGGCGTGGTCCGAGTTGCCGAAGAAGGCGGTCGCGATGGGCAGGTCGAGGCCGAGCGGCGCGAGCGCGGCCTGCAGGAAATCGGCCATGCCCGGCACGTTGCTCGTCAACGCCGTCAGGTTGTCGGCGCCGGCGACCGAGTCCAGGTTGACGTTGAGGACGCGCCTGGCGCGGTCCGCCTCGGGCATCTGCGCCAGATGCGCCGCTGAACCGAGCAGCGCCCACTCCTCGATGTTGAACAGCGCGACCTGCAGGCCGCGCGGCATCGACGGGACCAGGTCGCGCAGCGCCTCGGCGATGCAGAGGGCCGCGGCGAGGCCGCTCGCGTTGTCGATGGCGCTGCAGGCGAGGTCGTGGCCGTCGATGTGGGCGGAGAGCACGACGAGTTCCGGCCCGCGCCCGGGGATCGTCGCGAGCAGGTTCTCCGCCTCGCGGTCCTCGAAGGTGCCGGCCGTGTGCAGCGTGACCGGCCGGCCGGAGAGCCGCGCCAGGGCCGCGCCGCTCTCATAGGTCAGGCCGGCGCAGGGGATGTTGCCCGGGCCGCCGTCGCCGGCCGAGCCGGTCACCGGCAGGTTGCCCGGCTCGTGGCATGCGATCAGGAATCCGGCCGCGCCCGCCTCGCGTGCGGCCTCGTACTTGCGGCGCCGGTGCACGTGGCCGGTGCCGAGCATGAACTCGTGCTGCACGAGCACGATCGCGCCGCGCACCCGCGCGCCGGCCGCCGCGATCTCGGCCGGTGTCCCGCGTCCGAGGTGCAGGAGCGGTGCCGTCAGGCCGCCCTCGGGCGTCGCCGGCGAGCGGCCGAGCGCCTCGGCGCGGTGTTCGCGTCCCTCAGCGACCACGCGCGCGCCGTGACGGGTCCATCCGCGGTACGGGATCGATTCATGCACCACCTCCGTGCCGGTGGCCGCCGAGAGGCGCTGCGAGAGGTAGGCCACCGCCGCGCGCTCGCTTGCCGTTCCCCCGCAACCGGCCCCCCGCGCGCCCAATGGATGGCAGTGATACAAAATTCGCCGAAAA
>JADGHI010000015.1 GCA_019689515.1 Acetobacteraceae bacterium
GTCCGCGGTGTCGAGCCCGGATTGCCCGATCAGGAGATCCGCGCCCGCCCCGCCGATCAGCGTGTCGTCGCCTCCCTCCCCGGAGATCGTGTCGTTGCCGGCGCCGCCGGACAGTTTGTTGTCGGCGGCGTCGCCGATCAGGATGTCGCCACCGGCCGACCCAATGATGTGCTCGACCCCGATCAGCGTGTCGCCCGTGGAGGTCACGCCGGTCCCGAGGTCAACCAGCACCGGGGTGCCCTCGCCCGAGAAGTCCACCGTGTCGTTGCCGTCGCCGCCGTCGAGCAGGTCCGGACCCTCGCCGCCGACGAGGAGGTCGTCCCCGGCGCCGCCGAGCAGCACATCCGCGCCGGCGGCGCCCAGGATCGTGTCGTTGTCCTCGCCGCCATCCACCGTGTCGTTGCCGTCACCGGCGAGGATCGAATCGTTCCCGGCGCCGCCGAAAAGCAGGTCGTCGCCGAGCGAGTCGATGAGCTGGTCGTCCCCCGCGCCGCCGTCCATTGTGTCGTTGCCGAAGGCGCCGATGAGGGTGTCGTTGCCGGCGCCGCCAATGATCGCGTCGTCCCCGTCGCCGCCGATCAGCATGTCCTCGCCGGCGCCGCCATGGAGTGAATCGTTGCCGAAGCCGCCGATCAGGGAGTCGTCGCCGCCGCCCCCGTACAGCGTGTCATCGCCGAAGCCGCCGTCCAGCACATCAACGCCGCCGATCGGACCATCCACGCCGTCCGGCACGCCGTCGCCATCAGCGTCGTCCGGCACGCCGTCCCCGTCAGCGTCGCTCACGGTGTCGCCGAACAGCACGTCGTTGCCGTCCATGCCGCGCAGCGTGTCGTTGCCGAGATTGCCAATGAACTGATTGTCCAGGCTGTTGCCGCTCAGCAGGTCATTGAAGGCGGACCCGATCAGGTTCTCGATCCCGGAGAGGATGTCCCCGTTCGCGTCGCCGCCGATGCCGCGCGTCGTGAGATTCGGGTTGGCGTTCAGAACGATCGTCACCGCGGCGGACGAGGTCGAGTAGTCGGCGGTGTCGATTCCGTCGCCACCGACGAGAGAGTCCGCCCCGGCGCCGCCGCGCAGGACGTCGTTTCCGGCCAAGCCGACCAGCGTGTCGTTGCCGTTGCCGCCGTCGATAAAGTCGTTGCCGCTCGTCCCTGGAAGGCTGTCGCGGCCTGTGGTTCCGATGATCCTGGCCATCGCTGCGATCTCTCCATCGCGGCCGCGTCGGCGCGGTCGCAGGTGTCGCGATGAGCGTAGGGTCGCGCCGAGTCGTGCACCAAGGGCGCACTCGGCTGGTCGCCTTTGGGCTTACCAGAGATGCAACGATAGTTCGTGCACATCGGCCCTTCGACGATCCGCCGATCGGTGGTGCCCGGTTTCGGGGAGGTGGTGCGCGCCGTTGCCGCGTGCGCAGAGCGCGCGAGAGCGCGCTCGGCCAGCGCACCGCGCATGAAAAAGGGGCCCCGGTCCGGCCTGGGGCCCCTTCTGCCCGTGGCGATGCCACGGGCACATCCCGGTGCGGGGGTCCGGGATCGGTGGATCAGTCGACCGCCGCGTAGCCCGACGCGGTGATCATGGAGAGGTCGTCGGTGACCAGCACGGTCAGGTTCAGCTGGGTCGAGCTGTTGTCGCCGAGGGCCTCGATGTCGATGAAGAAGGTGGCGTCATTGCCCTTGATGTCGACGTCCACGTCGTACTTGTGGTCCACGTCGACATTGCTGTCCAACTTCGGATCGACGTCGAAATCCAGGCTCACGTCGATGTCGACGTCGACCTTGACGTCCTTCTCAACCTCGAAGCTGTTCGAGTCCCAGAAGTCCCACATGGTCATCTCCTCCGCTCGTTGCGGCTGCCGGCGTGATGCCGACGCCGTCACGCTAGGTTTCCGGCTGCGGCACGGTCAAAGGAGCATCCGATGTAATTGCCTAAGGAGGGAGAAGATCGGCGTCTGGCATGTAGTACGTAAGGCCGGACGAAGCGACGGGCGGGCGCTACCACTTCCGAATCTGCTCTGCGGATTACGCCTTCTGACTTCCGGCTGGCGCACCGCGCCTTTAGCTCTTCACGCACGATCGCGTGAGGGCGCCATTTGGATGTCGGCAATGACGAGAGCTAGGTCTTCCCCGCGCACGGTCGCGTGTGGACGCCATGCCCGTGCGCGTCGCCGGCGCTAGCGGCGAAGGCGGCATCGCCGCGCGCGCGCGCATACACGCATCGCCAGCAGCTGCACGCCGGCGCTGCCACCCCGGTCGGCAGCGACGGCCGAACATCGGCGGCGCCTTGTCCGCCGCGGCGTGCGCGCCGGCGCCTGGCGGCGCTCATTCGACGGCGGCGAACACCACCACCGTGACGTTCGACAGCGCGTCCTCGATCGCGAAGGCGAACGCGTCCACCTGGATCGAGGTATTGTCGCCATACGCCACTGCCAGGACATCGAAGTACGCCACATTGCCGTCAAGCATGGCGTAAGGGTCGCAATCGTCCCACCACCAATCCTCTGGCAGCACGAGAGCGTCGGACGTCTCGGCCGGCGGCGCCGTCGGCTCGGTCTCCAGGCCGGCATCGGCGGCGGTCGCGCCATCGGTTCCGGAGAGGTCTATGTCGAGTGCGTAAACCGTGGTTCCCGAGCTCTGCGACGTGACGGTCGTGCCATCCTGCACGGTGGTGTGGGTCGTCGTGTAGGACATCGAGAAGCTGTAGTCGGCGCCACCCGACACCTCCGCGAAGGAGATTGCCGAGGCAAACGCCCCTCCGTCCTCGCCGGACACCGCCACCGCATTGAAACTCGCGCTCGCGTAGACCTCCGTGGCGCTGCCGCCATCGCTCAGCACGGCGGTGACGCTGCCGGTGGCAAGGGTGTTCTCGCCGAGGGCGATCGCATCGCCGCCGGCCAGCAGCATCATGCCGTCATCCCCTTCCACGCCGCCCGTGTCGAGGGTGAGAGCGAGATCGAGGGTGTAGATCTCCGACTCGCTCGTCGTCGTCCCCTCGGAGGTTACGGCGGTGGAAATCCCCAGGCTGACGCTCGTAGTACTGGACACCGACATGAGCCTGACCCACCCGTGTGACTCTTAGGGGCATGCTATCGGCTTCCGACGCAGGGAAAGAATGGCGCAGGCGGTTGACCCCTTAGTCCGGGCGGACCAACCGCATTGATTGAGGACCACCTACGCCATTCGCGATCGCCCGCGCCGAACGGCCTAGCCCGGCGGGCCTCGTCATGCGGCGGCCGCCGTTTGTCGGTCGGCCCAAGGAATGGACCGCGACGAATGGTCGCCCCCCTTAGGGGTACCCGCCGGCCACCATGCGGTCTTCCTGGGCGCTCCGGTTCGATCCTCGCGCGCGCTGCGGGACGAGTGGAGCTAGGCGAAGAAACTCAGGAACTCGCCGAGCTTGAACGGCTCGGCCCGGATCGCCAGGGCCGGGTCGGTGTCGCCATCGGTGAATACGTCGCGCAGGATCGGCAGGGCCTGGTCATCGGTGAAGACCCCCCGGCGCGGCGCGGCCGCCGCGTACTCGGGATTCAGCCGGAAGAATTCGTCCAGAAGCAGCACCGACGGGACTGACCCGCTCGCGAAAGTGATGAGGAGATCATCGGCGTCGCTCGTCGAGCGGGACAGGAAGACCCGGGTGCCGTTGAGATCGCGCAGCCCGGCCTCGCTGTCCCAGTCGCCGTCGAAGGCTACCAGCCGGTCGCCCTGGCGCACCGAGAAGCCTGCAATGGTGTCCTCGCCGAGAGCGCCGCCTGCGAGGAGGTACCAGTCGGCCCCGTCGCCCGCGGAGAAGCGGTCGTTCCCGTCGCTGAGGAGTCCGTACGCGCCAAGCAGGAAGGTGTTGTTGCCGCCCTTGGCGTCGATGACGTCGGCGCCGAGGCCGCCATGAATCGCATCGTCGCCGGCACCGCCTTTGATCGTGTCGTCGCCCGCGCCGCCGAAGCCGATATTCGCGCCTGCGCCCAGCTCGAGGACGTCATTGCCGGAGCCGCCGAACACCCAGTCGTCTCCTCCCGCGGCGGTGATGCGGTCGTTGCCCGGACCGCCAAAGGCGGTGTTGTCCCCGCTTCCGAGCAGGATGACATCGTTGCCGGAGCCGCCGAACACCCAGTCGTCACCTGCGCCGGCGACGATCCGAGCGCCCGACGCGCCGCCGCGGACGAAGGGGTGCGCGACGCCCGACTGATCGTCGGCGGCGGCCGCCTGCACCACGACGATCACGCTGGCGAGTGCGTCCTCGATGGCGAGTGCGTCGACGTAGACCTCGTTGTAGGTGTGGTCGCCCCGGGCCACGCTCTCGACATCGAACACCGCCAGGTTGCCGTCGAGGCTCGGCGCGTGGTCGATCGTCGTGAACGTCGTGGCGGTGAGCGCGATCGGACCGCCGAGGGGTTCCAGGCCCGCGACGTCCAACGCGAAGAACGTCGTCCTGCTGGTCTCGGACCACCATGAGGCGCTGTCCGTCTCGCCGCTTCCCGATGCGGTCTCCGTGAGGGTCATGGCGAAGTCGGCGTCAATGACGACGCCGCCCATCGCGACGGCGAAGGCGGATTCTCCGAGGGGCGACGCGGCGGAGGCGACGAAGTTCGCTGTGCCGTAGGCGATGCTCACCAGACCGCGAGAAATCAGAGTGACGGAGACCTCCGCGCTGGCGAAGCAGTCCGTCCCGAAGGCGTCCGCGCTGCCGAAGACGGAGACGGCGAGGGGGGTATCCGCCTCCTGTGGAACCCAGGCAGAACTCGGCGCGGTCCAGGTGGCGCAGGCGCCAGGCGGGCCTGCGCCGAATTTCGGGCCGGGGACAGCGGGGGGACCATCCGCCTTCGGTGGAAGGCAGGCGAAACGCGGTTTGGTCCAGGCGGCGCAGGCACCCGGCGGGCCTGCGCCGAATTTCCCAATGCCGGCGTCCGCCTCCCAGGGCGGAGATGAGAAAGCCTTAGGCGAACATGCGCTGTGGTGGGGAGGGCCGGACATCCTGTCCTTCCTGCGGTGGTGTCGATGCGCCGAAAGCCTATGCGCAACGTCCCGTGGCCGGAACGTTGCAGGAGTCGTCCGCCGTACGGCGGAGCCCGATTGCCGCAAGGAGGACATCCATTGGAGGATGCGTCGCCGACCTCCTTCGAATGGCCGAGCATATTGACAGAAAGGCGTAGTGCCCCTGTGGATGCTCGCGCGGCGAGTGATTTTCAGCACCTCCGCGAATGGGCGCCTCGCAGAGCCCTTGACACGGAGGGAGAGCGGGCTGCTTCGCCGCCGCTAGCGGCGGCGGGAGCGAGGCAGGGGGCACAGCGTGGGTTCCTCGATGCGGACGGAGGGGCGCACGCGCCGGCTGACGGCGCCCGGCGATCCACCGGAGCGGCGGCGCGGCGCGGTGGCCTCCGCGGCGGCCCGTGCCGCGCCGCGCCAGGTAAAGCCGTCCTGCATGTCCTCCGAGAAGAGAATGCGGCGGCCCGCCTGCGCGGCGCCGGCCGGAATCACCGAGTCCCAGAAACCGAGGCGACGGTCGTCACCAGCTCCATCGCCCCGGGGATCACCGCAGGCGTTGTGCCGATCAGGCGCGGGACCGGCTGCGGGCGTAGGCCTCCAATTCGCGGGCCAGGGCCGTCAGGTGCGCCTTTACCTGCGCGAAGCCCACGCCACGCGTGCGCGCCGCCTCGTCCATGTAGAGGCCGCGGTTCATCTCGATCTGCAGGCTGTGGCTTCCGTTCTTCGGGTCGCCATGCTTGCGCACGGCCTCCGCCCCGATGAAATGGCGGTTCGTCGTCACATTGTAACCGAAGCCCCGCAGCACCGAGGCGACAAGATCCACGACCTCCGGCCCGGAGGTTGTGCCGTGGCGGTCCCCGACGTCGAGGAGCGGCGCGTGCCGGCATCCGGCGTGCCTGGCCCCGCCACCGCGGGCATGCTGTGGCAGCTCATGTGGGGGGCGATGCCGTGGCTGTCACGGAAACCCTTCAGGAGCCTGCCGAGTTCGTTGTGGTACGGCCAGTAGTAGTCGTTCAGCCTGCGGCGCACCTCTTCCACGGGCAATTTGCCGGCGTAGAGGCGCGTGCGCCCGGCGCAGACCATCGGAATGAGGCCGATGCCAGCCCGCGTCTTCTCCGTCGGCCGCAGCGGCTCCGGCCACTCTCCCTCGATGGCATCGGGATCGATGTCCAGCTCGTGCCGGTTGGCGTCGATGAAGACGTTCGGAAAGCACGCCTAGAGCCAGGTCGCGCCAGCCGCGGGCACATCGCCGTAGAGTTCCTCGACATACATCGCGATGGACTTCTGGACATCGGCGAGCGGCGCCGCGGTCTGGAAGGAGCGCGGATACTCCGCGCCGCTGCGCGGGATGTCGAACACGACCGGCGCCGCATCCGCGGCCGGATCGCGCCGCATGAAGACGCCAGGACGAACATACATCAGTATCGAATCACTCCATGGCAGATTGGCATATGTAGCTGGCCGGGCGGCCCTAGCCGGCGGATGCGGCCGCCGGCACGCCCTGGGCTGCCCATCGCTGGATCGCGAAGGGCTCCAGCGGCACATCGGTCCGGCCGTCGAGCACCAGTTCGCTGAGGATCGCACCGACTGCCGGGCCGAGCTGGAAGCCGTGGCCGGAGAAGCCGAAGGCATGGATCAAGCGCGGCGTCGTGCCGCTTGGCCCGATCACCGGGATGCCGTCCGGCATCCCGCCATCGATACCGCTCCAGGAGCGGATCACCCTCACCCCGGCGAGAGACGGCACGAGCTGCAGCGCCAGGCGCATCGTCCTGAGGCTGACCTCCGGCAAGGGACGCGACCAGCGCACCTCGGGATCCGCCTCGCCCATCCCGCCGCCGATGATGACGCTCCCGCGCCGGATCTGGCGCAGATAGACATTGCCGCCGACCACGCCGAGATTGGGTTCGATGAAGTAGCGGATCGGCTCGGTGACCATCATGTTCGGCGTGCGCGGCCTGACAGGCACCGGCTCACCGAAGGCCGCAGCCACGCGGCCACCCCAGAAGCCCGCGGTGTTCAGCAGCCAGTCGGCGCGGAATACCTCTCCGCCCGCCGTCTCCACCACGAAGCGCGCACCGTCATGCGCGAAGGCAGTGGCCTCCGTATGCTCCCGCACCACGGCGCCGGCCTCGCGTGCGGCGCGGGCCAGCGCCGGTGCCAGCAGGCGCGGATTCGCCGCGCCGTCTTCCGGCGCGAAGGATCCCGCGAGGACGGTGGGGCCGAGCCAGGGATACTCCCGGTGGATCGCATTGCGCCCCACCATGCGCAGCGGCAGGTCGTACTGCTTCGCCACGTCCAGATAGGCGACGAGATCCGCCTCCTCCGCCTCGGTCCGCGCCAGCTTGAGATGGCCACAGGCCTCGAACTCGCAGTCGGTCCCCACCAGCTCCCGCAGCCGCCCCCAGAGCTCGCGCGAGCGCCGGGCGATCGGCAGTTCGGCCGGATGGCGCCCCTGCTGCCGCACGCCGCCGTAGTTCACGCCGGAGGCCTGGGAGCCGACGAGGCCGCGCTCCAGCAGGATCACGCGCACGCCACGCCGCACGAGGTGGAGCGCCGCGGAGCAGCCGGCTCCGCCGCCGCCCAGCACGAGGACATCTGCGTCCTGCATCATGGTACTCACTCCGCGGCCAGGGGGAGAATGGGTATGGGCTTGACAGGGGGCTGACCGCGCAAGCGTCCCGCCTCCGCCGTGCTGCAGCCGAGTGCGGCGGCCAGCACCTCCGCTGCGGCGGGACTGCAGACGCGGCCCTGGCAGCGGCCCATGCCGATCCGGGTGAAGGCCTTGGCACGGTTCACCTCCGCGGCAGGGCCGGTCGCCGCCTCCGCCCTCGCCGCGGCGCGCATTTCGCCGGCGGTGATGGCCTCGCAGCGGCAAAGGATGGTCTCGTCCGGCATACGCGCGGCGAGTTGCGCCGGAAAGGGGAAGGCACGCTCCAACGCGGCGCGGAATCGCGCATGGCGGCGCAGACCGCGGTCAAGATGGACCTGCAGCGCCGCATCCGGGCGATGGCCGGCGTCCTCGAGCAGCGCCAGCGCCGCACGCGCGCCCGCGAGTTCCGCCATATCGGCACCGCCGATCCCGGCCCCGTCACCGGCCAGATAGACGCCGGCAACCGGCGTGCGGCCCGTTGCATCGCGCTGCGGCACCCAGTTGTGCTGCACCGGGTCGAAATCGAAGGGCACGCCGGCCAGGTCCGCGAGCTGCGCCTCCGGCTTCAGACCCCAACCGATACCGACGGCGTCGCAGTCCGTCACCTGCTCGGCACCACCCGCGTCGCGCCAGCGGATCGCCGAGATCCCGCCCGTTTCAGCGCCCTCGATCGCCACGGGCTCGACGCCTTCCGCGATCGGGATGCGCCGGGCACGGAGCCAGCCGACGTAATAGGCCCCCTTCGCGAATGTCATGCAGCCCGTGGCGGCCAGGCGCGGCGCGGCCGCGAGCTTCGTGGCGAAGGGCGTGGTGTCCAGCACCGCCGCGACCTGCGCGCCCGCCTTGGCGTATTGGTAGGCCACCAGCCAGAGCAGCGGCCCGGTGCCGAGGAACACGACGCGCCAGCCGATCGCGCAGCCCTGCGCCTTCAGCGCGACCTGTGCCGCGCCGAGCCCGGTGACGCCCGGCCGCGTCCAGCCGGGAACAGGGATCACGCGCTCCATTGCGCCGGTGCAGAGGATGACGGCGTCGTAGCCGAGTTCCTCGACCTGCGTGCCGCGGTGCAGCGTGTACAGCAGGCGCGGCCGCGGGCGGATGTTCCATACCAGCGTTTCCGGACGCCAGTCGGTGTGCGGCTTCAGCGCATCCAGCGTGTCGTGCAGCGCCCGGGCGCGCCACGCCTCGAAGCCGTAGAGGGCGCGATGGCCGCGCCGGAATCCCGCGGGCGGGCGCTGGTAGATCCGGCCGCCGCCATCCGGCGCCTCGTTCAGCCAGATTGGCGTCAGGCCTGCGCGCACGAGCTGTTCCACAGCCCTCACGCCGGCAGGACCGGCACCGACCACCGCCACCTTCATGACCGGCGCACCTCCATTCCCGCGGCGACGAGAGTCGTGCAGGCGCACACGCGCCCGAGCCCTTCCACCGACACCCAGCAATCCTGGCAGGCGCCCATCAGGCAGAATCCCGCGCGCGGCCCGTCGCCGAACTCGCTCTCGCGCAGCCAGCCCTCGCCCGCGGCCAGGATGGCGGTCAGCAGCGTGTCTCCCTGCCGCGCGGCCAGTTCGCGCCCATCCAGGCGGAAGCGGATCTCCGCACGGTCCTGATCCACCAGGCGCTGGAGCGTCACAGCATGTCCTCCGGCTGGCAGTTCACCAGAAGCTCCGCCACCGAGGCGTTGTTGGGCAGGCGGATCAGCGTCTCCACCAGCACCGCGATGTCCTCGGGGCGCGTCATCCGCTCGCGCGGCCACTTGGTCACGTAGGAGGTCATGTCGGTCTGCACGAAGCCGGGGCAGACGGCGCTGGCGCGGATGCCATGCTCCCAGCCCTCGCGCCGCGTCGCGTGGGTCAGCGCAACCAGGGCGAATTTGCTCATGGCGTAGCCGACATTCTCGTTCCGGACGCGCTTGCCGGAGAGCGAGGCGATGTTGACCACGCGCCCCTCGCCCGACGCGACCAGGTGCGGCCAGGCGAGACGGATCAGCCGCATCGGGCCCTTCACGTTCACGCGCCACAGCCGGTCCAGCGCCGTCTCGTCCGCGTCGGCGATACGCGCCTTCGGATTGATGCCGGCCGCGTTCACCAGCGCATCCAGCCGGCCGAAGCGCGCCACCGTGGCGGCGACCCAGGCCTCGGCCGAAGCGAGGTCCTCCGCCTCGTAGGCGTGGACGAAAAGGTTTGCCGCCTCCGGCAGCGCGCGGGGATCGCGCAGGCCAGCGCTAACGGCGAAGCCGGCCTGGAGAAGCCGCTCCACCACCGCGCGCCCGATGCCGCGGGAGGCGCCGGAAACCATCGCGACCCGTCCCTCCCCGTTAAGCATCACGGCTACACCGTGTGCGGCCACAGGAGATGGACGGCACCGCCGATATCGGCATCTCCGTCCGACGCTTCATGCCACTGGCGCGCATCGGATCCTTCCCTCGGTGGTTCTCGCCGTCATAGTCGCGCACCTCGAAATTCTTGCAATATAGAATTTTAAGTTATATTTTTCGCACATTATTAAAAATAAAAACGCCCAGTACACGTCAAGCCGCCGGACATCCAAGGCGCCCATCGCGGCCGCCGGCACACGCGCCCGCCCAACCACCAACACGGCCGCCGGTCACGCTGACGACGCGGCCCAGGCGTCGCCGACAGGCGCCCAGCTCCTCGACCGCGCAGTCGCCATCCTCCAGCGCCTCGGCGAAGCGGGTGAACGCGGCGAGCGGCTGACGGCGATCGCGGAGTCGGTCGGCCTCAACGTCTCGACCGCGCACCGCATCCTTGGCGCGCTGGAACGCCATGGCCTCGTCGAGCGGGAGACCGCGACGCGGCGCCACCGGCTCGGCGTCGCGCTCTTCGCGCTGGGCGCCCAGGCGGCTGACGGGCCTGGACTGCGCCGCCTCTGCCGCCCCGCACTGGTGCGCATCGCCGCCGGCACCGACGAGACCGTCTTCCTCATGGTCCGCAGCGGACTCAATGCAGTGGTCGTGGACCGCGAGCAGGGATCCTACATGATCGAGACGCTGACCCAGAATGTCGGCGGCCTCATCCCGCTCGGCATCGGCTCCGGCAGCATCGCCATCCTCGCCTTCCTGCCGGAGCGGGAGGCGGAGGCAGTGCTGGAGGCCAATGCCGAACGCTACCGGGAGTTCGGGGAGACGCCGGACAGCGTGCGCGCCACGCTGCTGCAGGCGCGCAGCCAGGGCTATGTCTCGCGGCAGAGCCCGCTCATCAAGGGAATCTCAGCTGTTGCCATCCCGATCCGCCCACCCGGCCGCGACGTCACCGCCGCGCTGGCGATCAACATGATCACCACGCGACTCGTCCCCGGTCGCCTGGAAGAACTCGTGGACCTGCTGCGCCGGGAGATCGCTCCGATCGAGGAAGCCCTTGCCATTACCCCGCCGAAGGGCACGGACCGTGGCCGCCGCGCACAGCACGCCTGACGGGGGCAGGACGCCCCCGCCGCTAGTATCCGCGCACCGGATCCACGACGTTCCGCAGCGGCCTGCCAGCTACGAGATGACCAATGTTCTCGGCGAGCAGTGCGACGCTGCGCCGGACATAGTCCTCGGGATTGTCGGAGGACACATGCGGAATGACGAGCAGGTTCGGGACGTCCCACCAGGGCGCCTCCGGCGGAAGCGGCTCCTGCTCGAAGACGTCCAGCACAGCGCCGGCCAGCCTGCCGCCACGTAGCGCGTCGGCGAGCGCCGCGTAGTCCACGACGGAGGCGCGCGAGACATTGACCAGGCCCGCCTCGGGCCGGAGCAGCGCGATCTCGGCCGCGCCGATCGAGCCGCGCGTCTCGGCCGTCACCGGGCAGCTCACCACAAGGAAATCGGCCTCCGGCAGCAGCCGGCGCAGATCTCCGGGGCCATGCATCCGGTCCACATACGGGTGCGGCGCCCCCGAGCGGCGCGTGCCGAGCACCTGCAGGCCGAGCAGCTTGGCCTTCTCCGCGATCGCGCCACCCAGCGCGCCGACGCCATGGATCAGCACGGTCTTCCCGCGGATCGGCGAGCTGAGCGTCCGGTGCCAGCGGTGGCGGCGCTGGTTGGTGGCGTGCTCCGGGATGCGGTCGTTCAGCATCAGCAGAGCGAGCAGGCCGAACTCGCCCCCCTTCTCCGCATGGATGCCGCTGCTGTTGGTCAGCACCGCCCCTGCCGGAAGCCAGTCAAGCGGCAGATACTGGTCCACCCCGGCGCTGGTGCAGTGGACGATCCGCAGGCGCGGCGCGTGGTCCGCCAGCCTCCTCGTGTCGAAGCCGGAGCCCATGAAGAACTCCGCCTCGGCGAGCGCGGCGAAGTCCGGCTCGTCCGCATACCTGACCGTGAGGGTGAGCGGCTGCGGGGCATCCCGCAGCGCCTCGCGCACCAGCTCTTCCGTGATCGTATAGGCGGGAAGGCGGCCGCGCCGGTTCTCGACATAGACCCGCGTCCCCGCGGCCCATCCATCCCGGCCGGTCCGGGTGTCCATCGTCGTCATGGCGCCGATTCCTTAAGCCCCGAGCGTGACATCCGAATGGAGGAAGCGCGCCACGCGCTCCTCCACGAGATCCACGCCGAGACCGGGCCGGTTCGGGATGGCGACGCGCCCGTTGCGGACCTGCGGCTCGAGCGGCTGGTCCACCAGGCCGAAGTGCTCGGGGACGCGGTAGGGATAGAGTTCCTGGATCAGCAGGTTCGGGATGCAGGCGTCGAGCTGAAGCGCCGCCGCGGTCGCGACGGGACCGGCGCAGAGATGCGGCTGGACGCGCATGTTGTACGCCTCGGCCATGGCCGCGATCTTCTTGGTCTCCATCAGTCCGCCGGCGGTGCCGATGTCCGGCTGCACGATGGCGGCAGCGCGCAGCTCGAACAGGCGGCGGAAGCCGTAGCGCGTGTAGAGCCGCTCCCCCGCCGCGATGGGGACGTCGAGCTTCTCCGCGACGATCCTCATCGCATCCACGTCGAAGGCGTCCACCGGCTCCTCGAGGAAGAACAGGTCGAATTCCTCCAGCCGCTTGCCGAGGCGGATGATGGCGTCGGTGGTGAGCTCGCCGCTCATGTCCACCATGATGGCCACATCGGGGCCGACCGCGTCGCGCACCGCCCGCACCCGCTCGACGGCCAGGTTCTCGAAGGAACGGTCGATCTCGCGGCGGGAGACATGGGCGAAGATGCCGTTCGGATGGTTCTCGATCGGCGTCGCGAGCGGATAGAATTTGATGGCGTCGTAGCCGTCCCGCACGACCTTCTCCGCGGCGCGCGCGATATCCGCCGGCTTGACCGCCCGGAAGGACCAGCCATTCGCATAGACGCGTACGCTGTCGCGGTAGCTGCCGCCGAGCAGCTCATAGACCGGTACGCCGAGGGCGCGCCCCTTGATGTCCCAGAGCGCCGTCTCGATCGCGCTGATCGCGGCGAAGATGATCGGCCCGCCACCCTTCGCCCAGAAGGTGTGGTCGTACATGTCGCTCCAGATCGCCTCGACCTGGAACGGATTTCGGCCGAGGACGAAGCGCTCGGCGAGATCCTTGATCATCGCCGCCGCGCCGGAAGCGCCGACGCCATAGGCGAGCGCCGCCTCCCCGAGGCCGCAGATGCCCTCGTCCGTCCACAGGCGGACGATCACCGGATGCCGACCGTCCACGCTCGCCAGGTAGACCTGAGCGCGAGTGACCTTCATATGCTCGTATTCCCCTGATTATCCCGCCACGGGCGGGACCGTCATGCGATCTCTTCGGCCCGGATGCAGGCGACCCGCCGCTCCCCGCCGAGGGGGCGGAGTTCCGGAACCACTTCGGCACAGGCAGCGGTCGCGTGCGCGCAGCGCGTACGGAAGGCGCAGCCGGAGGGCGGGTTCGACGGGCTGGGCGGCTCGCCCTGCAGCAGGATGCGCTTCGCGCGCCGCGCCGGATCGATCCGCGGCGTCGCCGAGAGCAGCGCGCGCGTGTAGGGATGCGCCGGCGCGCGGAACAACTCCTCCGCAGACCCTTCCTCCATGACGCGGCCGAGATACATCACGACCACGCGGTCGCAGAGATGGCGCACGACCGGCAGGTCGTGGCTGATGAAGAGCAGTGCGAGACCGAGGCGGCGACGTAGATCGTCCATCAGCGCCACGACCTGCGCCTGGATGGAAACATCGAGGGCGCTGACCGGCTCGTCCGCCACCAGGAATTCCGGCCCCGTGGCGAGCGCCCGTGCGATGCCAATCCGCTGCCGCTGCCCGCCCGAGAATTCGTGCGGGAAGCGCTGCGCATGGGTCGGATCCAGCCCCACCTGCCGCAGCAATTCCTCGACGCGTCCTGCGCGCTCCGCCGCCGGGACGAGGTCGTGGATCGCGAGCCCGTCGGCGATCTGCGCGCCGATGCGCCGGCGCGGATCCAGGCTGCCGAAGGGATCCTGGAAGACGATCTGCATGCGCCGGCGCAGCCGCCGCCACTCCGCCTTCGGCATGGTGGCGTCAAGTGGCTGGCCGTCGAAGCGGATCACGCCCTCGGTCGCCGGCTGCAGACCGAGCAGCAGCCGCCCGAGCGTGCTCTTGCCGGAGCCGGACTCGCCGACGACGCCCAGCGCCTCGCCGCGCGCCACCGAGACATCCACCCGGCGTACGGCCTGCACCGGCCGGCCCCGGCGGAAGACACCGCGGGCGGCAAAGGTCTTCGAGAGGCCCGTGGCCTCCACCAGGGGCGGGGTGGCAGCGCTCATGCCACGGCCTCCGCCTTCTTGGCCCCGATCTCGGCCCAGCGAATGCAGCGCACGGTGCGCCCCTCCCCCGCTCCTTCGAGAGCCGGCGGCGCGGCCTCGCAGGCAGGCTTGGCATGCGGGCAGCGTGCGGCGAAGCGGCAGCCCACCGGGAAGGCGTGCGGCTGTGGCACCACGCCGGGGATGCCAGCGGGCGCCGTGTCACCATCCGGCACCGCAGCGAGCAGGGCGCGGGTGTAGGGGTGCAGCGGAGCACCGAAGACCTCCGGCACGCTTCCCTGCTCCACCACTTGGCCGGCATACATGACCACAACGCGGTCGGCGATCTCCGCGACGACGCCAAGGCTGTGGGTGATGAAGATCAGGGCCATGCCGGTCTCGCGCCGGAGCTCCGCCAGCAGGTCCAGGATCTGCGCCTGCACGGTGACGTCGAGCGCGGTGGTCGGCTCGTCCGCGATCAGCAGCTTCGGCTCGTTGGCGACCGCCATGGCGATCATGACGCGCTGGCGCATGCCGCCGGACATCTCGTGCGGGTAGGCGCGCGCGCGCCGCTCCGGATCCGCGATGCCGACGCGCCGCAACAGATCCACCGCGCGCGACCACGCCTGGGCCTGCGTCACCCCCCGCCGATGGGCGCGGATCGCCTCGGCGATCTGGTCGCCCACGCGATGCACGGGGTTCAGGCTGCTCATCGGGTCCTGGAAGACCATCGCCATGGCGCCGCCGCGCAGCCGGCGCAGCTCCGGCTCAGGCAAGCGCAGCAGGTCGCGGCCTTCCAGCCAGGCGGCGCCGGCGACGGGGCGCGCGGCGGGGGGCAGCAGGCCCATCACCGATGTCGCGGTGACCGACTTGCCGGAGCCGCTCTCACCCACGATGGCGAGGGTCTCGCCGGCATGCACGGCGAAGGAGACGTCCTCGACCGGGCGGATGGGGCCGCGCGGCGTCGCGATCTCCACGGTCAGGCCCCCAACCTCCAGCACCGCCTCCGGCGCTTCGGCGTTCGGCGCCGGCGGCACCAGGCCCGGCAGCACCCGGTCCAGGAGGCGGAGCCTCGGCCGTGCCGTGGCGGTGCGCGGATCCATCGCGTCGCGCAGCGCGTCGCAAAGGAGGTTCATCGCCAGGATGGTGAGCGTCAGCGCCAGGCAAGGCCACAGCAACAGCAGCGGCGCCTGCGCCATGGTGGCGCGCGCCCCGCGGATCATCAGCCCCCAGGAAGGCGCGGGCGGCACCACGCCAAGGCCGAGGAAGCTGAGGCCGCTCTCCAGCACCACCGCCGAGGCGACGGCGAGCGAGAACTGCACCAGGATCGGCCCGGCCACGTTCGGCAGCACGGTCCGCGTGAGGATGCGGCCGGCCGACGCGCCGAGCGCCCGCACGGCCTCCACATAGTCATGGCTGCGCGCCGAGAGCACCTCCGCATAGGTGACCCGCACGAAGCCCGGCAGGTAGAGGACGGAAAGGACCATGATGAGGGTGCCGGCGCCGGGGCCAAGCAGCGTCACCACCAGCAGCGCCAGCAGCACCGGCGGGAAGCACAGCACGATGTCCATGCTGCGCACGGCGAGGAATTCCCCGAGGCCCCGGAACCAGCCGCCGAGCAGGCCAAGGATCGTCCCGAAGAGGCAGGCGATGGAGGCCGAGGCGAAGGCCACCGCCAGGCTGGAGCGCGCGCCCCAGATCAGCCGGGAGAGCACGTCCCGCCCGAATTCGTCACGCCCGAGCGGGCTGCCGGGCATCGGCCCAGCCAGGCGCTGCGCGACGTCTTGCCGCACCGGGTCCGGCAGGCCGAGCAGCGGCGCCAGCAGCGCGAGCAGCACGATCAGGGCTACCAGGCCGGCCGGAACCCAGAGCCGTTTCGTGCCCGGCCTCATGCGTGCCGGATCCTCGGGTCCAGCGCCGCATAGACCAGGTCCATGACCAGGTTGAGCAGCACGAAGAGGGCCGAGATGGTCAGCACGATGCCCACCACCATGGGGTAGTCCCGCGCCTCGACCGCGCGCAGCAGCGGCGTCGAGAGGCCCGGCCAGTTGAAGACGTATTCCACCAGCACCGTGCCGCCGAGCAGCGTGCCCATGTGCAGGGCGAGGACGGTCAGCACCGGGATCAGCGCGTTCCGGACCACGTGCCGCATCAGGACACGCGAAGGCGAAAGGCCCTTGGCCCGCGCGGTGCGGACGAAGTCACGGGAGAGCGCATCCAGCACGGAGGCGCGGGTCATGCGGAACACCACCGCGACCAGCCCCTTCCCGATCGCCAGTGCCGGCAGGGCGAGCAGCGTCAGGTGGCGCCACGGATCCTCGGCCAGCGGCACATATCCGCCGGCCGGCATCCAGCGCAGGATCTGCGCGAAGACCAGCACGAGCAAGGTGCCCACGACGAAGACCGGCACCGCCAGCAGCAGCGCGGCGACGCCCGAGGCGATGCGGTCGAAGGCACTGCCGCGGCGCAGCGCCGCAAGTGTGCCGGCTGGAATGCCGACCAGCACCGCGATCAGGGCGCCGGCGGCGATCAGCTCCAGCGTGCGCGGCAAGCGCAGTAGGATCTCGTCCAGCACCGGGTACTCGTCCACCAGCGAGGTGCCGAGATCCCCGCGCACCACGCCGGAGAGGAAGCTGACATACTGCTGGGCCAATGGCAGGTTGAGGCCGAGCCGGTCCCGCAACTCCGCCACCGCCCCCGGATCCGGCGCGACGCCGCCCGAGGAGAGCAGCAGCTCCGCCGGATCGCCCGGCACCAAGTGGATCGCCAGGAAGACGATGCTCGCGACGATCCACACCAGCAGGAGGCTGACCCCTATGCGCCGCGCCACCCAGCCCATCAGCCGATCGCCGTCTCCTCGAGAGTGATGCCGGAGAAGAAGCTCAGGCTGCCCGGCATGTTCTTGAAGCCGGTGACTTCCCTCGCCATCGCATAGCCCTGGCTGCGCCAGGCGAGGCCCACGATCGGCACCTCCTCCAGCACGACACGCTGCGCGTCGCGGTAGATCTCCCGCCGCTTCGCCGTGTCGAACTCGGCCCTAGCCTGCGCCATCAGCTCCTCGAGCCGCGGCACGCGGAGCCCGTAGCTGCGCACATAACTGGGGGAGAGCGAGCCGTTGACGAGATTCGAGAGACCGTCCGGGTCGTTGTTGTCCGTGGACGTGCCGTTGACGGCGATCTCGTACTGGCCGCGGTTGCCCAGGCTCACGCGTGTCGCCCAGTCGGGCAGGCGCAGCTCCGCCTGGATGCCGATATCGGCGAGGCTCTGCTGCACCACCTCCGCCGTGTTCTTGTGCATCCCGTACTGGGCGGTCGCCAGGATCGAGGTGGAGAAGCCGTTCGGGTGCCCCGCCTCCGCCAGAAGCCTGCGGGCCTCGGCAGGGTCGTACCGCCAGCCCTTCGACAGTTCGGGATCGTGAAACTCGGAGTTCGGCTGGATCGGCATGCCCTCCAGCGGCGAGCCGCGGCCGAAGAAGGCAGCCTTCACGATGTCGTCCCGGCGGATGGCGTGGGCGATCGCGCGCCGCACCCGTGCATCCCCGAGCGGCCCGCGCGTGGCGTTGAACAACAGGTACATGAAGGGCCCGTCGACGGTGTCGAGCTTGAACCGCTCGTCCGCCTCGATGCTCGCCATGGACTGCCAGGGCACGTATTCGATCAGGTCAACGTCACCTGCCTGCAGGGCGGCGACCCGCAGATTCTCGTCCGCATAGGCCACGAGCCTGAGCGCCCGCAGCTTCGGAAGCCCTGGCTTGTAGTACTTGTCGAAGGCCACGAGATCGAGCGAGGTGCCGCGCTCCTGACTGCGGATGACGAAGGGCCCCGCCCCGATCGGCTGCCCCGCGGGGGAGCGGCGGGACACCATGCCCATGTGGTAGCTGGCCATCCAGTTGGGCAGCGTCGCGATCGGCGACTTCATGACGATGCGGACGGTGCGCTCGTCGGGCGTCTCGATGCGCTCGATGCCCTGCATCTCGGCGCGGTAATAGGCAGTGGAACGCTCGGCCGCGATCTGCTCGAGGTTCCACTTGACGTCGCTCGCCGTGACGGGCTCACCGTTGTGGAAGACGGCGTTGGGGCGCAGGCGGAAGACCCAGGCCTCCGCGCCCTCGTTCCGCCACTCCTCCGCCAGCTCACCGCGAAGGTTGCCCTTGGTGTCGTAGGACAGGAGGCCGCGGTGGATCAGCAGCTTCACCGTGGCGGCCGCCGTTCCGGTATTCGCCCAGGGCTGCACGCTCGGCGGGAAGGCGGAGAGGCCGAAGCGCAGCAGCCCGGGCGTCCGCTGGGCCTGCGCCCCGGTGAGGCGCAGGAAGGGCAACGCGGCACCGGTGGCGATCAGGGTGCGGCGTGTCGTTCGCATGGTCGTCGTCTCCCTTCGGCTGCTTTCAGCCGTTCTTCTCGTAGCCGTAGATGCGCTTCGCCTCGTCGGCGGCGATCCGCCCTTCCCGCACGTCGCGGGCCACCGCGTCGCGGTCGCGGCCCTCGGGCGGGCCATAGCCGCCGGCACCGGGCGTGATGATCTCCACCCATTGCCCGGCCTTGAGATCCCCCCTGCCCAGGGAGAAGGGCGCCACGCCGGGACCGAAGACGAAGCGCCCCCTGGCACCG
>JADGHI010000499.1 GCA_019689515.1 Acetobacteraceae bacterium
CCGATGGACCGGCCCGCCCCGCCATGCTTTAACCTGCCTGCCTTGCGTCCCGTAGGGGGCGCGCGCGAACGCAGCACGACCGACGACCAGCGAGGTTTTCCGACCATGCGGATGATCGGGCAGGACAGCCTGAAGACCGGCCGCACCCTGACGGTGGACGGCAAGGAATACCACTACTTCAGCCTGCCCGAGGCGGGGCGGGCGCTCGGTGCCGACCTCTCCCGCCTCCCGCACAGCCTCAAGGTGCTGCTCGAGAACGTGCTGCGCTTCGAGGACGGGCGCTCCTACACGGTGAACGACGCCCGCGCCATCGCCGAATGGCTGAACGGCGCGCATTCCGAGAAGGAGGTGCCGTTCCGCCCCGCGCGCATCCTGATGCAGGACTTCACCGGCGTGCCCGGCGTGGTGGACCTCGCCGCGATGCGCGACGGCATCGTCCGCCTCGGCGGCGATCCGCGCCGGGTGAACCCGCTGGTGCCGGTGGACCTCGTCATCGACCACTCGGTGATGGTGGACGTCAGCGGGCGGCCGGACGCGCTGAAGCGCAACGTGGACATCGAGTTCGAGCGCAACCGGGAGCGCTACGAGTTCCTGCGCTGGGGCCAGAGCGCCTTCGACAATTTCCGCGTCGTCCCGCCGGGGACCGGCATCTGCCACCAGGTGAACCTGGAGTTCCTCGCCCAGGTCGTCTGGACCTCGCAGGAGGCCGGCGTCAGCTACGCCTATCCGGATAGCTGCTACGGCACCGACAGCCACACGACGATGGTCAACGGCCTCGGCGTGCTCGGCTGGGGCGTGGGCGGGATCGAGGCGGAGGCGGCGATGCTCGGCCAGCCGATCGCCATGCTGATCCCGGACGTGATCGGCTTCCGCCTGACCGGGAAGCTGCGCGAGGGCGTCACCGCGACCGACCTCGTGCTGACCGTGACGCAGATGCTGCGCAGGAAGGGCGTGGTCGGGAAGTTCGTGGAGTTCTTCGGCAGCGGGCTCGACGACCTGCCGCTCGCCGACCGCGCGACGATCGGCAACATGGCGCCGGAATACGGCGCGACCTGCGGCTTCTTCCCGGTGGACCAGGTGACGATCGACTACCTGCGCCTGACCGGGCGCGAGGAGCATCGGATCCGGCTGGTCGAGGCCTACGCGAAGGCGCAGGGGCTGTGGCGCGACGCCTCCTCGCCCGATCCGGTGTTCACCGACACGCTGGAGCTCGACCTTGGCACCGTCGAGCCGTCGCTCGCCGGGCCGAAGCGGCCGCAGGACCGGGTGGCGCTCGGCAGCGTCGCCTCCTCCTTCGCGAAGGATCTCGCCGCCGGGACGATGGGCGTGCCGGGCGACGAGGCGGGCAAGCGCGTGCCGGTCGAGGGGACGAACTACGACCTCGGGCACGGCGACGTGGTGATCGCCGCCATCACCTCCTGCACCAACACCTCCAACCCGAGCGTCCTGGTCGCCGCCGGGCTGGTGGCGAAGAAGGCGAACGAGAAGGGCATCAAGCCCAAGCCCTGGGTGAAGACCTCGCTCGCGCCGGGCAGCCAGGTGGTGACCGACTACCTCGAGGCGTCGGGGCTGCAGAAGGAGCTCGACGCGATCGGCTACAACACGGTGGGCTACGGCTGCACGACCTGCATCGGCAATTCCGGGCCGCTGCCCGACCCGATCGTGGACGCGATCGAGAACAACAAGCTCGTCGCCGCCGCGGTGCTCTCGGGCAACCGGAACTTCGAGGGGCGCGTGCATCCGAACGTGCGGGCCAACTACCTCGCCTCGCCGCCGCTCGTCGTCGCCTACGCGCTGGCGGGGTCGGTCACGAAGGACCTCACCAAGGAGCCGCTCGGCACCGGCAAGGACGGGCAGCCGGTGTTCCTGAAGGACATCTGGCCGACGCAGAAGGAGGTGAACGACACCGTTCGCTCCGTGCTGTCGCGCGAGATGTTCCAGAAGCGCTATGCCGACGTGTTCAAGGGCCCGCCGCAGTGGCAGGCGATCAACGTCGCGGCGGAGAGCGACACCTACCGCTGGAACAGCGGCTCTACCTACGTGCAGAACCCGCCCTACTTCGAGGGGATGACGCTGGAGGTGAAGCCGGTCGAGCCGATCCGCGGCGCGCGGGTGCTGGCGGTGCTCGGCGATTCGATCACCACCGACCACATCTCGCCGGCGGGCTCGATCCGCAGGAATTCGCCGGCGGGCGAGTACCTGCTGCAGCACCAGGTGCGCCAGGCCGACTTCAACAGCTACGGCGCGCGCCGCGGCAACCATGAAGTCATGATGCGCGGCACCTTCGCCAACATCCGCATCCGCAACGAGATGGTGCCGGGCGTCGAGGGCGGCTACACGAAGCACCTCCCCTCGGGCGAGGTGATGCCGATCTACGACGCGGCGATGCGCTACAAGAAGGACGGCGTGCCGCTGGTGGTGATCGGCGGCAAGGAGTACGGCACCGGCTCCTCGCGCGACTGGGCGGCGAAGGGCACCTTCCTGCTCGGCGTGAAGGCGGTGATCGTCGAGAGCTTCGAGCGCATCCACCGCAGCAACCTGGTCGGCATGGGCGTGCTGCCGCTGACCTTCAAGCCGGGCGAGGACCGCAAGAGCCTCGGCATCACCGGCGAGGAGGTGATCGACGTGCTCGGGATCGAGAACCTCAAGCCACGGATGATGCTGGAGCTGGTGATCCACCGGCCGGACGGCAGCACGCACCGGACCGAGGTGCTCTGCCGCGTGGATACGGCGGACGAGGTCGAGTACTACAAGAACGGCGGCATCCTGCACTACGTGCTGCGCGGGATGGCGAAGGCGGCGTAGGCACGCACGCCTCAGAGCGGAGTGTGAAGGAGGGCGCGGTCCGTGGGGGCCGCGCCTTCTTCAATTCCGGTCCTGTGCGGCGCTTGCCCGAACCCTACCGGAAGCCTTCGAGAGACACCGGGGGCGATTCGGCATGATCGGGATACTTCCGGTCTTGCAGATCACGCCTCTGGACGCCGGGCGGGAGAAGCCTGGGCTCCGGCCCGTCCGTAGGCCGAATGGCCCAGCCACATTCAGCTCGATCGGTCCCGGCCATCCCGTGCATGGGAGGTGAGAGCCGGCGGCCTGCCGAGCGGCGCTCCTGAGCAAAGGGGCACGTCGCCGAGTCGCGCTTCAGGCCACCGGGGTCCGTCCTGCCTGCCCGGTCGCCAACACAACCCGCAGCCGCCACGCCACCGGCACCGCCGCCGCGCACAGCCCCGCCATCGCCCAGAACGCCGCCCCGCCGAGCGCCGCGTAGAGCGGCCCGCTCGCCAGCATCAGCACCCCGCTTGCCAGGCCGACGCCGAGGCTCGCATGCAGGGTCTGCGCCGTCGCCCCCCGCCGCGGCGGGCCCGCGCGCCG
>JADGHI010000500.1 GCA_019689515.1 Acetobacteraceae bacterium
GCCGTTCCCCGCCACGCACCCCGCGCGACGGAGACAGCGCCTCATGGCCAGCACGATCAACGATCTCTACATCACCGGCCTCATCAATGCCCACGCGCTCGAGAATCAGGCGGTGCAGCTGCTCAGCCGCCAGGTCGAGCGCCTGGAGAACTACCCGGAGATGGAACAGCGCATGCGTGAGCACATCGAGGAATCGCGCCGTCAGGAGGCGCGAATCGATGAGATCCTGCGCGCCCACGGCACCTCGGCCTCGACGGTCAAGGATGTGGGCCTCTCCATCATGGGCAACCTCGCAGCCATGACGCATGCGGCCGCTCAGGACGAGGTGGTCAAGAACGCCTTCGCCAATTACGCCTTCGAGCATTACGAGATCGCCTCCTACCGCTCGCTGCTCGTCATGGCGGAGGCGGCCGGCGACACCTCGGCGATGGCCCCGCTGCGCGAGAGCCTTGCCGAAGAGGAGCGCATGGCGCAGTGGATCTCCGACCATCTCGATCCCACGACGCAGACCTACATGCGGCTCACGACCTCGGGGCAGAAGGCGGGCGTCTGACAGGGCGCCTCGCCCGGCCCGGGCGATAGGCGGGGCGGGGCCCACACCGCGCCTCCCCCGTTCCGCCTGGAGCGTGCGCACCGATCTGGATTACCCGGCAGAGGCGGCAGCTCGACCGCCAACTGTCTGTCCGTCTCCGCGGTACTGACGTTGACGCGCGGGGCACGAAGCGCCGGGAAGCTTCCGTGATCATTGATTGATCCGGCACTTTGGCGCTCCCCCCAGACTATGAAGCCAATGCCGACCGCGCGGCCATCCCGCTCGGCTTGCGGCCTGCGCCGGAGTGCGGCGCTTGGTTCCTGTCCTCACCGGCCGGCCCGACATCGAGACCGCCAGCGATCTCCGGCGGACGGAGGTGCCGCCGCCGCTGCCGCCTCCCCGCGGGGCGCGGGGCGAACTGGTGCTCGACCTCGACAGCCTGACCGGCCTCGACGGCGGCGGTGTGGCGGCGCTGCTCCAATGGCCTCCGGCACGACAGCCCCGGCGGTGGGAGCAGCGGGCGTCGGCGGCATCTTCCTCCTGGCCGACGGCAGACGGTACCTGCCCCTTCGGCCCGCAGGTGGATTATAATGACTGCCGCACGCGGAACGGCGGCGGGCGGATGAACACCTGTTCGCTGAGAAGTCCCGGTCTTAGCTGGCGGCGCCGGTGCGACGGGCCGCCGCGGCGGGACCGAGGGCGCCCCATGGGGGCGGTGCCCGGGCGGGGACTGGGGTCGGCGCGGACCCACTCCACCGAATCGCAGACGCGCACGGAAGGGACTACGAGAGACCATGTGGAACCGTCTTCTCCCCGCTCGCAGGGGGCTGCTCCGCGGCGCGGGGGCCGCCGTTGCCCGATTCGCAGCGGCGTTCTGCCTTGCCGCCCCCCTGCTCGCCGCCGGGCCCGCGGCGGCGCAGTCGAACGATCCCTCCTTCAACCTCGTGAACCGAAGCGGCCAGACGATCAACGAGATCTATGTCTCCTCGGCCAACCAGGACACCTGGGGCCGCGACTGGCTCGGCGCGAACGTGCTGCCGAACGGCCAGGCCATGCCGATCCGCATCGCCGTCGGGCAGGACTGCGTGAACGACATCCGCGTCGTCTATGCCAACGGCAATGCCGAGGAGCGGCGGCGCGTCAACACCTGCGACCTGGTCGAGGTGGTCTTCGGCAGCCAGGCCGACGCATCCGCGTCGCAGAATCCGTCCTTCAATCTGGTCAACAACAGCGGCCGGACCATCATGGAGATCTACGCGTCGCCGGCGCGCGACAACAATTGGGGCCCGGACCGGCTCGGCGCGAACGTGCTGCCGGCCGGCCAGAGCTTCGCCGTGCGGCTGCCGCTGGGCGACTGCGTCTATGACATCCGCGTCGTGTACGACGACCACTCCGCGCAGGAGAGGCGGCGGCTCAACACCTGCACCCTGGTCAACGTCACCTTCCCCTGAAGCCGGACGCCGCCGCGGGGGCTTGGCCTCCCGCGCGGCAAATCATGCGTCGTGGCGGGGGCCGCCGCCCGCGCCACAAGGGCGACGGCCTTGGCCGGGCTGCCAGGGCCGTCGCATACTCTCCCGAGGCAAATCGCATCCCACGATGCCACCCGGGAGGAAACAAGATGCTCCATCGCCGCCGCCTGATCGCCGGCACCGCCGCCATGGGCGCCGCCACGGCGCTCGCTCGCCCCGCCCTCGCGCAGCAGCAACCGCAGCAATGGCGGCCGGAGCGGCCGATGACCATGATCGTCGCCTATCCCGCGGGCGGTGGAACCGATGTCGCGGCGCGCACCCTTGCCCGTTTCCTCGAGCGTGACCTCGGCCAGCCCATCGCCGTCATCAACCGCCCCGGCGCCGGCGGCGAGATCGGCTTCACCGAGCTCGCCCGCGCCCGGCCGGACGGCTACACGCTCGGCTTCATCAACACGCCCACCATCGTCACCATCCCGATCGAGCGGCCATCGGCCCGCTTCCGGCTGGAGGACTTTGCCCCCATCGCCAATGTGGTGGACGACCCGGGCAGCTTCTTCGTCAACGCCGACAGCCCGCTGCGCAACCTCGCCGACCTTGTCGCCTACGCCCGCGCCAATCCGGAGCGGGTGAGCGTCGGAACCAGCGGCATCGGCTCCGACGACCACCTGGCGATGCTCGCCTTCCAGCGCCTGACGGGGGTGCGGATGACCCACATCCCCTTCGCCGGCAGCGCGCCGGTGAAGAACGCGATCCTGGCGCGCAACATCACCATCGCGGCGATGAACATTGCCGAGGGGGTGAACGAAATGCGCCAGGGCATGCTCCGCTCGCTCGGCCAGATGGGCGCGCAGCGCTGGTCCGAGGCCGGGGACGTGCCGACCTTCCGCGAGCAGGGCTTTGACGTCATCGAGGGCTCGATGCGTGGCCTCGCCGCCCCGGCGGGCGTGCCGCGCGAGGCGCTGGAGCGGATCGCTGCCGCCGCCCGGGCGACGATACAGGATCCGGAATTCCTGCGCCTCGCCCGCGGTCAGGCGCTGCCGCTGCGCTATCTGGGCCCGGACGACTACCGCAAGGAGCTGGAGGCCCTGCGCGACAACTACCAGCGGCTCTGGAACCAGCATCCTTGGAGGGAGTGATGGGGGAGAAGGGCGCGGCGATGACCGACTTGGCTCCGCTCGCCGGCCCGGCACTGCCGCCCGGCATCCGCGCGCGCTTCGTCGAGGGCATCAACGGGCTGCGGATGCATGTGCTGGAGGCCGGGCACGAAACGCCCGACCACCCTTGCCTGCTGCTGCTGCACGGCTTCCCGGAGCTGGCCTATTCCTGGCGTAAGGTGATGCCGGCGCTCGCCGCCGCCGGCTAC
>JADGHI010000016.1 GCA_019689515.1 Acetobacteraceae bacterium
GCCCGACGCCCCCCGAAGCGCTGCCCATGCCTGAGCGCCTGCTTGAGCCGCCGAGGAGCACGCCGGCACTCCGCCCCGACCGGCGCTGCCGGAACTCCCGCTGGCCGCGCCGGAGGCGGAGCAAGCCTGCACGACCGTTACGGCATCCGGGCGACGGGGAAGCAGCGCCCGCGGCTTGTCCCGGGCGGCGATCGGCGGATCACCTCCTGCCAGCAGGTCCGCGCGAAGCCGTCCGAGCGCTTGGGCGGGCTGATACGGCGGAGCGAGGCGGGTGCAGCAACGCCAGGGTCGGTGCGCTCGGGTGGGACCCGCTGGTCGGGGAGCGTAAGGCGCTGTCGATCGCCGCGCGCGGGCAGCAGACGCGCCGCCGCTGGTCCGTGCTCGCGGAGCGGCTCGCCGCCAACCAGCGGCGGACGCAAGCGGATGCTGCCCTCGCCATGCGCGTCGGGGGCTGCCGCGGTCCCGCGTCGCGGCCGCTGCCCACCGGCCGCCGGGCGGACGCCTGGGAGGGGCCGCCCTCGCCCGGGGGGGACGGACCCTTGCACCACCGCCCCACGGCACCACTTACCATCCAATGGGATGGCAAGGAGATGGTGACCAGATGGGCAGCAACGTGCATGAACTACGCCCCCCCAGGGCCGGCGAGACCGAGAAGATCACGATCAACCTCGGCCACGTTGACCTCGGCCACATAGACCTGCTGGTGCAGGACGGCTTCTACGCCAACCGCACAGACTTCATCCGCACCGCGATCCGCAACCAGATCGAGCGCCATGCCGAGGCGGCAAAGCAGTCCGTGGCCCGTAGGGGCCTCGACCTCGGCCTGCGGCACTACAGCCGCGAGGAACTCGAGGCGGCGCGCGCGGCCGGGCGCCCGCTCGACATCCGCGTGCTGGGCCTCGCCAGCATCGCCCCGGATGTCACGCCCGAACTGGCCCGTGCGGCGATCGCCTCGGTCTCCGTCCTCGGCGCGCTGCAGGCCAGCCCGGGGGTGAAAGCCGCGCTGGCCGACCGGATGCGCTGAACAGTCGCCCTGCTACCCCGGCCCACGCCGCCTCCGTCCCACGGCGCGTCGCTATCGCGCGCGGGGAGGGACCGGCCGGTGGGCGACCGCCGCCGGCTCCCCAAGAAACACCCATCAGCCGACCGGAACGCAGGGTGAGCCTCCCCGCGAGGAAGCCCGGCCCGTGCCGCACGCGAAAGGTCAAGGATCAGGACATGACCGCTCCCAACCCCGCGACCCCCGCGGACATTCTCGAGGCGACCCGCCTCACCCGCGAGGGCCGGCTCGCCGAGGCGACCGCGCTCCTGCAACGCCTGCTCCTCCGCGGCGGGAGGCCGACACCGGACGGCACCGCGCCGCCCGGCGCCGCGCGGCGGGACGCGGCAGACGCGCCGCCGACGCTGCGCCGCCCACCGCGCATCATCGACGTGGAGCCCGAAACGGGACAGGCGACCGATGCCGCTTGGCGCGCGGGCGGCGGTGCAGGCGTGCCGCCGCCGCCTGCAGGCGGGATGGCAGGAATGCCCCGGCCGCCAATGCCGGAGGTGCTGCGCGGCTTCCTCGAACAAGCCAAGCGGAGCGGGCTGGAGCCGGGCCTGAGTGGGGAGGCACGGCGTGCCCCGTGGGGCGCGCCCGACCCGCTGCCGGACGGCGCGCGGTTCGTGACGGCGACCTTCGCCGGGGCGGCCGGGAGTCGCCCCTACAAGCTCTACATCCCCAGCACCTACCGCGGGCAGCCGGTGCCGCTGGTCGTGATGCTGCACGGCTGCACCCAGTCGCCCGACGACTTCGCGGCCGGCACGCGGATGAACACGCTCGCCGAGGAGCACGTCCTCCTCGTCGCCTACCCGGCACAGACGCCCTCGGCCAACCCCCAGCGGTGCTGGAACTGGTTCAACCCGGAGGACCAGCGGCGCGACTGCGGCGAGCCCTCACTGATCGCGGGCATCACCCGCGAGGTCATGCGGGAGCACGCCGTGGATCCGCGGCGCGTCTATGTCGCCGGGCTCTCCGCCGGCGGCGCGGCGGCCGCGATCATGGGTGCGGCCTACCCGGACCTCTACGCTGCGGTCGGCGTGCACTCCGGCCTCGCCTGCGGGGCCGCGAGCGATCTCCCTTCGGCCTTCACCGCCATGAGGCAGGGTGGTGCCGCGGCTGGCCGGCCGAACGGCATGCCGGCTGCCGGTGGGCCCACGGTGCTGGTCCCGACCATCGTGTTCCACGCCGACGAGGACACCACCGTGCATCCGAGCAATGGAAACCTGGTCCTGGCGCAGGCGGCGGCCGCGGCCGCGGGCACCGGCTTGCGGGTGACGGTGGAGCGCGGCCAGGTGCCCGGCGGGCACGCCTACAGCCGAACGCTCCACGCCGACGCCGGCGGGAGGGCGCTGCTCGAGCACTGGGTCGTGCATGGCGGCGGCCATGCCTGGTCCGGCGGCAGCCCCACCGGCTCCTACACCGACCCGCGTGGGCCGGACGCGTCGCGCGAGATGCTCCGCTTCTTCCTTGGACACACTCATCCCGCGATGCCGCAGCCCGATTAGCCGTTCTCCGGCGCAATGTGCGGGCCGAGCCGCGCCGCCGTGGTACGGCGCCGCGGCGGGCCATCTCGGTGTTGACGTCCTGCCCATCGGCGAAGACCCGGCCGACGGTGCAGCCGTAGCGGTCGGTGTCCCGCACGACGACCCGAACCGCTTTCCCGAGGGCCAGGTCCGAGTGGGTCCAGCGGGCGCAGTGGCCGAAGGGTTGGCCGCGCTCGCGCGTGTCGATGTCGGAGAGGCGGATCCGGGCCAGGGCAGACTGTGAACGCGCAGGCCGCGGCGAGAACGACGCGGCGTCGAACGTTGCACGGGGCGCGTCAGCTCCGCGTGCCAGCCCGGCAGGATGCGGCCAGCGGCCTCGACCACCGCGACCCGGGCACCGAGCCGGGCGAAGGCCATGCCGAGCTCCAGCCCGATATAGCCGGCGCCCACCACCGCCATGCGCGCCGGCACGCGCGGCAGCGGCAGCGCCTCGGTCGAGAGATCACCGGGCCGCCGAAGGGGAGCGCCGGCAGCGTCACCGCTCCGACCCAGTCGCCAACAGCACGTGCTCGGCGCGGATCATCTGCGGCCCCGTGTCGGTCTGGACGCGGCAGGTCTTGCCGTCGGGCATCACCGCGCGGCCGTGCACGATCCGGACACGGTTCTCTAACAGCAGCGTGGCGACGCCGGCGTTCAGGCGAGCGACGATGCCGTCCTTCCACTCGACGGCGCGGGCGATGCCCAGCCTTGGGGGCATCAACCTGCAGCCGAAGGAGGACACGCGGGCCTGCTCTGCGGCCCACTCGAACACCTCCGCGACATGGGGCAGTGCCTTCGACGGGATGCAGCCGACGTTGAGGCAGGTGCCGCCGACCCGGCCCTGCTCCACCAGCACCGTGTCGCAGCCGAGCTGCGCCACCCGGATCGCCGCGGTGTAGCCGCCCGGCCCGTCGCAGATGACGAGAAGCCTCGCCATCATGCCGTCGGGGGCATCTCAGCCGCCCTCCGTGAAGAGCAAGGCGGGCGTCTCGATCAGCCCCTTGATGCGCTGGATGAAGGCCGCTGCGTCGTAGCCGTCCACGACGCGATGGTCGAAGGAGGAGGACAGGTTCATCATCCGGCGCGGCACGAAGCCCTCCCCGTCCCGCCAGACCGGGCGGACGACGATGCGGTTGACGCCGACGATCGCCACCTCGGGCCGGTTGACCACCGGCGTGCTGACGATGCCGCCCAGGGCGCCGAGGCTGGTGATGGTGATGGTCGAGCCGCTGAGCTCTTCACGCGTCGCCAGGCCCTGCCGCGCGGCCTCCGCCAGGCGCCGCGCCTCGGCGGCGCAGTCCCAGAGGTCGCGCGCCTCGGCGTGCCGCACCACCGGCACCATGAGTCCCGAAGGCGTCCGGGTGGCGATGCCGATGTGCACGCCGCCGAACCGGCGGACCACTTCCGCCTCGTCGTCGTAGTGCGCGTTCATCTGCGGGAACTCGGCCACCGCCCTGACCACCGCGCGCATGAGGAAGGGCAGCGGCGTCAGCTTCGGCCGATCCTGTGCGGCGGCCGCGCCGGCGTTGAGCGCGGCGCGCAGCTCCTCCAGCGCGGTCACGTCCACCTCCTCCACATAGGTGAAGTGGGCGATGCGGCGCTTGGCCTCGACCATCCGCTCGGCGATGCGGCGGCGCAGGCCGGTGATCCGGATCTCCTCGATCCGGGTGTCGGCGATGCGGCCCGACGGAGCGGCCGGGGCACCGCCGCCGCCGCGCAGCAAAGCGTCGAGGTCCTCGTGCAGGATGCGGCCCGCCGGGCCGCTGCCGCGCACCTGCCGCAGATCGAGGCCGGCCTCCCATGCGCGCCTGCGGACGGAGGGCGATGCCAGGGGCTTTTCGCCTGGCGGGCGCGGAGGGCCAGGCATCGGTGCGGCGGGAGCAACGGGCGGCTGCGGCAGCGTGGCGGGCTCCGGCGGCGGCTCAGGAGCTGCGGCCTGAACAGGCGGCGGCGCGGTCGCTCCTTCCGGTGAGGCGCGGGCGGCAGCCGCAGCGAACGGCGCCGGCGGAGGCGGCGCTTCGTCCGCCGTGCCGGGCACGTCGAGCCGGATCAGCTCTCCGCCCACCGCAAGCATGCTGCCGACCTCGCCGCCCAGCGCGGTGACGGTCCCCGTGGTGGGCGAGGGAATCTCCACCGTCGCCTTGTCGGTCATCACGTCCGCCAGGGGCTGGCCCTCCCGGACGATGTCGCCGACCTTGACGTGCCAGGCGACCAGCTCGGCCTCGGCGACGCCCTCGCCAATGTCGGGGAGCCTGATGACGCGGGTGCCCATCTCAGCCGCCCTCCAGAACCGATTGCAGGGCGCGGGCCACGCGGTCCGGACCGGGGAAGTAGTCCCACTCCTGCGCATGCGGATAGGGCGTGTCCCACCCGGTCACCCGGGCGATCGGCGCCTCGAGGTGGTAGAAGCAGCGCTCCTGCACCTGGGCCGACAGCTCGGCGCCGAAGCCGGAGGTGCGCGTCGCCTCGTGCAGGATCACGCAGCGTCCCGTCTTGCGGACCGAGCGCTCGATGGCGTCTACGTCGAGCGGGACCAGGGTGCGCAGGTCGATGATCTCGGCGTCCACGCCGGTCTCCGCCGCCGCCGCCTCCGCCACGTGCACCATGGTGCCGTAGGCGAGAACCGTCACGGCGCTGCCCTCGCGCCGCAGCGCGGCCTGGCCGAGGGGGACGGTGTAGTACCCGTCCGGCGTCTCGCTGAGCGGATGCCTGGACCAGGGCACCACCGGCCGGTCGTGGTGGCCGTCGAAGGGGCCGTTGTAGATCCGCTTCGGCTCCAGGAAGATGACCGGGTCGTCCTCCTCGATCGCCGCGATCAGCAGGCCCTTGGCGTCGTATGGGTTGGAGGGGATGACGGTCTTCAGCCCGCAGACATGGGTGAACAGCGCCTCGGGGCTCTGGCTGTGGGTCTGCCCGCCGAAGATGCCGCCGCCGCAGGGCATGCGCACCACGATGGGCGCGGTGAACTCCCCGGCCGAGCGGTAGCGCAGCCGCGCCGCCTCGGAGACGATCTGGTCGTAGCCCGGGTACATGTAGTCGGCGAACTGGATCTCGGCGACGGGGCGGAGGCCGTAGGCGGCCATGCCGACGGCGACGCCGACGATGCCGGATTCCGAGATCGGCGTGTCGAAGCAGCGCGTCGGTCCGTATTTTCGCTGCAGCCCCTCGGTGCAGCGGAACACGCCGCCGAAGTAGCCGACGTCCTCGCCGAAGACGACGACGCGGTCGTCGCGTGCCATCATCACGTCCATCGCGTCGCGGATGGCCTCGACCATGGTCCTGCGCGGCATGGCTCAGACCCCCATCTCCTGGCGCTGCTCGCGCAGGTGGCGGGGCATGTCCTTGTAGACGCCCCGGAACATGTCGGCGGCGCTGGGCCGCGGGCCGTCGTGCAGGGTGCCGTGGCGCTCCGCCTCGCGTGCCGCCGCCAGCACCTCGTCCTCGATCTCGGCCTGGAGCTGCGTGTGTCGCTCCTCGCTCCAGGCGCCCAGCACGATGAGGTGCTTCTTCAGCCGCTCGATCGGGTCGCCGAGCGGCCAGGCGTCGGACTCCTCCTTCGGCCGGTAGCGGGACGGGTCGTCCGAGCTCGAATGGGGCCCGACGCGGTAGGTCACCCATTCGATCAGGGTGGGCCCGAGATTGCGCCGCGCCCGCTCCACCGCCCAGTCGGCGACCGCGCGCACCGCGAGGTAGTCGTTCCCGTCCGCGCGCAGCGACGGGATGCCGTAGCCGTGCGCCCGCGCGGCGAAGGTGGCGCTCTCCCCGCCCGCGACCGCCTGGTTGGAGGAGATGGCCCACTGGTTGTTCACCACGTTCAGGATCACCGGCGGCCGGTAGACCGAGGCGAAGACCAGCGCCGAGTGGAAGTCGCTCTCCGCCGTCGAGCCCTCGCCGATCCAGCCCGCCGCGACGCGCGTGTCGCCGCGGATTGCCGACGCCATCGCCCAGCCCACGGCCTGCACGTACTGGGTGCCGAGATTGCCCGAGACGCTGAAGAACCCGGCCTCGCGCGCCGAGTACAGCACCGGAAGCTGCCGGCCCCGCAGGCGGTCCGCCTGGTTCGAGAAGATCTGGTTCATCAGGTCCACCAGCGGCCAGTCCTGCGCGATGAGCAGCCCCTGCTGGCGATAGGTCGGGAAGTTCATGTCGCCCGTCCCGAGCGCCGTCTGGAAGCCGCAGGCGATCGCCTCCTCGCCGGTGCACTGCATGTAGAAGGAGGTCTTGCCCTGCCGCTGCGCCATCATCATGCGCACGTCGAAGGCGCGGGTCTTCATCATGGCCCGGAGGCCGAGCTTCAGCGCATCGACGTCCAGCGCCGGCACCCAGGGGCCGACCGCCTCGCCCTGCCGGTTGAGCACGCGGACGACGGAGTAGGCGAGGTCGTGGATGTCGCTCGCCGCGACGTCTACCGGCGGCCGCCGCACCTCGCCGGCGCGCGGGATCTGCATCTGGCTGAAATCGGGCCTGTCGCCCGGGCGCACCGGCGGTCCCGGGACGTGAAGGGACAGCGATTGCCACTCGGTGGTCATGGCGTCCTCCCCGCGTCGGCGGCACGGAAGGGTCGGCCGCCACGCCGACGGCGTCCACATCGATCGTGAGGCCAGAAGGGGAACGATCTGTGGGTGCTCCGAGTTCTCCGCGGGCAGGCCAATGTGAGGTCTCCGACCGCCCGCGTGCCGCCGGATCCGGTAACAACACCTCACCGCGCTCACCTCGTCTTCGCGCCGGTTGCGGGCGTGCGGCTCCGGCGAGGCGCGGCGACGTTTCCCTGGGCCTGCTCACCTCGGGCCCAATCGCAGGACCGAAGGCGGCACCCTCGGTCGTGCCCGGATTCCCATGCCGCTTCCCTGGAGGCGCGCTCCGACCGACCGCCGCCGCGTGGCCGGCATGCCAAGCCGAATTGGCGAGACCCGGCGAAACGGGCCGAGGATTGAAGCCAACGAAGCGTTCGCGAATTCGAGCCGAAAGCGCGGCCGAACCCCCGGTGCGCCTGTCGGCGGCAACGGCGCGTGTAAGCGGGTCGAGAGCCGTCGAACCGGCTGCCGGACGCATCCTCGGCCGCCGTGGGCGCGACTTCGGCGGAACGGATCAGCGGCCAGGCACGTCCTCTCGCCGAAGCCCGTCATTCCCGACGAACCGCTCGACCGGCCCTATGGCGGCCGGCCTGGCGGGCAATGCACCGGCGTTTGTGAACGTCGGTGCTTCGCCTGCTCAGCGTGCGGTTGCGGTGCGGGACGCTTCCTTCGCCGCCTCCTCGATGACGCCCGCCACCACCCCCGCCTGGCTCATGAAGACGGCGTGGCTGGCCGCGACTTCGGTGACCTTCGCGCCAATGCGGCTCGCCATGTGACGCAGCATGCGTTGGTCGAAGGCCTGGTCGTCGGTGGCGATGACGGCCCAGCTCGGCCTGGTCCGCCAGGCGGCCTGAGTCAGCTTGGCGCCGAAGGCCGCCATGGCGACCGGAACCTGGGAGTCCCGCATGAAGGCCGCGTCGGCATCGCTGACGTCGGCCGCGAATGCCGCCTTGAAATTCTCCGGCTTGAGGAAGCCGAAGCCATCCGCCTGGACATCGATGGCGAAAACGGGCGGGGTGACGAAGCCCTCATACTGCTGGCCGGTGGTTTCGCCGGCGTCCGGCGAGAGGGCGGAGACGTAGACCAGGCCCGCGACCTTCGGATGCACGCCGGCTTCGGTGATGACAGTGCCGCCCCAGCTGTGGCCGACGAGGATGGTGGGGCCGTCCTGGCGGTCGAGCACGCGGCGGGTCGCCGCGACGTCGTCGGCCAGCGAGGTCAGCGGGTTCTGGACGATGCTGACGCGATAGCCGCGGGCGGTGAGGATGTCGTGCACGCCGCGCCAGCCGGAGCCGTCGGCGAAGGCGCCATGCACGAGGACGACGTTCCTCGCGGGCTGGGCGCCGGAACCCTGGGCGGAGGGCTGCGCCTGGGCTGCGCCGGCGATGGTCGTCGCCGCCGCGGCGGTGACAAGTTCACGACGAGTAGCGGCCATGACGGAACTTCCTTTCTCGAGGGGACAGGATTCGGAAGGTCGGCGGCGCCCCGCTCAGGCCCGGATGAAGGAGAGGATGTCCGCGTTCACGACGTCCGGATGCGTCGTGCACATGCCATGCGAAAACCCTTCGTAGACCTTGAGGGTCCCCCTCATCAGAATCTTTGCTGACAGCAGCGCCGAGTCGGCGATCGGCACGATCTGGTCGTCGTCGCCGTGCATCACCAGCGTCGGCACCTCGATCGCCTTGAGGTCCGCGGTGAAGTCGGTTTCCGAGAACGCCTTGATCCCGTCATAGTGCGCCTTGGCGCCGCCCATCATGCCCTGGCGCCACCAGTTCTGGATCGCGCCGGGCGAAGCCTGTGCACCCGGCCGGTTGAAGCCGTAGAAGGGGCCGCTGGCGATATCGAGGTAGAACTGCGAACGGTTGGCGGCGAGCTGCTGGCGGAAGCCGTCGAACACCTCGATCGGGAGGCCGCCGGGATTTCCCTCGGTCTTCACCATGAGCGGCGGCACGGCGCCGATCATGACAAGCTTCGCCACGCGGCCTTCGCCCTGGCCGTGGCGCGCGACATAGCGCGCCGCCTCGCCGCCGCCGGTCGAGTGGCCGACATGGACCGCGTTCCTCAGGTCGAGATGCGCGACCACGGCGGCGACATCGGCAGCGTAGTGGTCCATGTCGTGACCATCACCGACCTGGCTGGAGCGGCCGTGACCGCGCCGGTCATGCGCGATGACGCGGTAGCCTTGACGCAGGAAGAAGAGCATTTGCGCGTCCCAGTCGTCGGCGCTCAGCGGCCAGCCATGATGGAAGACGACCGGCTGCGCGTCCTTCGGACCCCAGTCCTTGAAGAAGATCTGCACACCGTCCTGCGTGACGATCGTGTTCATCGTTCCGACTCCTTCGTGGTGTGGTGAGGGACGGAACCCGAAATCGGCCTGCGCCACCCCTCGGCCGCTCGCCACCGGGCGACGGCGACTGGGACAGTCACATTCCTGCGGTGGGAATTCCTTGTCGCGCCGCGAAAAACTTCCAAATTTCGCGAATGCGCGGATGCGCGCGCATTTGCTGCGCCTGGCCCGCGTCAGAGTTCCTCCGCACCAGCGAGGACGATGGCCAGTTCCACGTTGCCGCGCACCATCCTGCAGCAAGGGCAGGCCTCACGGGCCGCGTGCAACAAGCGCTCCGCCGTCTCGCGCGGAAGGAAAGCAAGATGGCAATGCAACTCGACGGCGATGGCGTAGGAGCCATCGTCGCCATGCCCGAGGCTGACGATCGCCGTCACGCGGAGCGGCTCGAGCACGCACCCGATCTGCCGCGCCTCGAAGTCGAGGGCGCTCCCGAAGCTCGCGCCGAAGGCGGCGGCGAGCAGCTGCTCGGGATTGGTGCCGGCGCCGCGGCCGCCAAGCTCCAGCGGAAAATCGAGCGTGAGGAGCGGCGCGCCACCGGCCTCGATTGCCTGGCCGCCCCGCCCCCCTCTTACCTCGACGGTGGCGGTGTAGAGAGCGTCCAACTCACACCTCGCTGCTGAGCCCCTGCCGGAGCGTGCCGGCCGGGTCCGCCGCGTGTAGTCTCCCTTTGGGATAATGGCGGTCGCCGCATGGCAGGACGGAACTAAGAAGCACAAATTTTTCCAAAGGAGGGATGGGATGACAGGTGCAGCAAAGGCCTTCGCCTTCAGATCCTTTCGCCTCATCCCGGACCGCCGCTGCTTGGTCGCCGAGGGTCGGGAGATGCCGATCCGCGGACGGGCATTCGACCTGCTTCTCGCTTTGGTGGAACACCGGGACCGCATCCTCTCCAAGGACGAGCTGATGGAGAAGGTGTGGCCAGGTCGCGTGGTGGAGGAGGCCAACCTCACCGTCCATGTCGCCGGCCTGCGCAAGCTGCTGGGCAGCGGGATCATCGCGACCGTACCCGGACGGGGATACCGGTTCGTGGCGCCGGTCACGGAGGTTCCGGCTGAGAGTGGGTGGCACTCTCCTCTGCCCGCCCAGTCCTTTTCCTTGCCGGCCCATGCGGGGGCGGCGGAACCGCTTGGCGCGGCACCATGGCCGGGCGACCTGCCCCGCCCGCTGACCAGACTGATCGGCCGGGACGACGATCTTGAACGTCTGGCGGCGCGGTTTCGCGAAGCGCGCCTCGTCACGGTCGTCGGGGCCGGTGGCGTGGGCAAGACCCGGCTTGCCCTTGCCGCCGCCGACCGCATCCGGCGCTGCTACCCGGACGGTGCCTGGCTCGCCGACCTTGGCCCGGTGGAGGATCCTCGCCTCGTCGCATCCACGATCGCCGCTGCCCTCGGTGTCGACGTCGGCGGAGGAGACGCGCTTCGCGTGGTCAGCGCCTGGCTGGCCGATCGGCGCGGGCTGCTCGTACTCGACGGGTGCGAACACCTGCTGCGCGCAGCCGCCGACGCGGCTGAGGCGATCCTGCGAAGCTGTCCCGGCATCGCGATCCTGGCGACAAGCCGCGAACCCCTCCGCGCCGAGGGCGAGCGGCTCCATCGGCTTCAACCCTTGGACGTGGCCGCACCCGATGTCGCCGTCACCGCTGAGCGGCTGGC
Organism: Acetobacteraceae bacterium; assembly: GCA_019689515.1. GTDB lineage: Bacteria > Pseudomonadota > Alphaproteobacteria > Acetobacterales > Acetobacteraceae > Caldovatus. The sequence goes on from JADGHI010000016.1 coordinate 11,139, forward strand.
GGACTACCCCGCCAGCGCGCTCTTCGTCGAGCGCGCCCGCTCCGCGCTCGGCGATGTCCAGCTGCGCGACGCCGACGCACACGAGATCATGAGAATCTGCCGACGGCTGGACGGCATCCCACTCGCCATCGAGCTCGCCGCCCCGGCCCTGCAGGCCATGACGCTGACCGAACTTCGCGAGAGGCTGGAGCGTCACTTCGGGCTGCTCACCGCTGGACGGCGGACGGCGCTGGCGCGGCAACAGACCCTGAGAGCCGCGATTGGCTGGAGCATCGACCTGCTCGAGCCGAGCGAGCGCGCGCTTCTGCTGCGGCTGTCCGTGTTCAGCGGCACCTGGACGGCGGAATCCGCCTCCTTCGTAGCCGCCAACGGATCGCGGGAAGACGAGGTCTGCGGCCTGATCGCGTCGCTGGTGGACAAGTCGCTGGTGCAGGCCGACCTGACGGGGGTGCAGGCGCGCTACCGCCTTCTGGACTCGACGCGGTACTACGCCGCCGAGCGCCTCTCCTCGTCCGACCTGGAAGAGGCGCGCAAAAGGCTCCTGCGATGGCTGGTGAAGGCCTACGAGCGGGCGGAGGTGGATTGGCCGTTCATGGCCGACGACGACTGGTTCGCCCTCTACGCTCCGGAGATCGAGAATTTGCGCGCTGGCCTGGCCTGGGCCTTCGGACCGGATGGCGACGAGCGCCTCGGTGTCGAGCTGGCGAGCCTGACCGAGCATGTTTGGGCCGAGCTTTCGCTGACGAGCGAGTTGCAGGAATGGTTCGACCTGGCGCTCTCCAGGATCGACGAGGCGACCCCGCCCGAGGTCGCAGGCCGGCTGTGGCTGGGTCGCTGCGGATGGGTCGCCCCCAGGGGGCCTGCGGCGCTGGATGCCGCGCGCCGGGCGGTCGCGCTGTTCCGTGCCGCCGGTAGCCGGCTCGACCTTGGGCGGGCGTTATGGCGCCAGGCCTGGCAGCATGTCCTGGCTGGAGATGTCGCCGCCGCCGGAGCTCTGCTTGACGAATCTGAAGGCCTGCTCAGGAACGGCAGGCCGAGCAAGGCCCTCGTTTCCTGCCTGCGGGTCCGTGCCGTGGCCCGCATGCGCGGCGGCCAGCCCGCCGCGGCCCACGCCAATCTGCAGGAGGCGCTTTCCATCGCCCGGCATCTCCGCAGCCCACGCGACGTCGCGCTCACCCTGGGGAGCATGGCCGAACTCCACTGCGCGGCAGGCCGAATCGGAGAGGCCATCGCCGTTGCCCAGGAAGCGGTGGCGTCCCTCGCGCCCGCGCAGGCACGCTCCGCCTGGGTGCAGCACATCTCCGGCGCCGTGGCGTCCTATCTGCTCGCGGAGGGCGACATCGCCCGTGCGCGCCCGATCATCGCGGAAAGGCTGACGGCGGCCCGGCTCATGGGGTTGCCGCACGAAATTCTCGCCAATATCGAGAGACTGGCGCTGATTGCGGCGCTCGAGGGCAGGCCCGACACCGCGGCGCGGCTCTTGGGCTATGTCCAGTCCTGTTACGCGCGAAGAGGAGTCCTGCGGAGTTTCGACTCCCAGGTCGTCCACGACCGGCTGCTCGCGGTGCTGCGCCAGCGCGTATGCACCCCGGAAGATCTGGATCGTCTCACGGCGCGCGGAGCCGACTGCGATGAGGAGGAGGTGCTAGCGGAGGCCTTCGCCATCGCGTCGCCGCCATAGCGCGTCACTGCGCTGTGCTGTTGCACGGCGTACGTCGGGACCGCCTCGGATCGTTCTGCGATCATCGTAACGGCACGGCGCCTGCGACGCTTGGCGTGCGACGCGACAAGGCGGGCTGACTTCCTTGGTGCCACGGAAGACGCCGGGTATGGTCCGTAGGCGAGCCTCAAGGGAACCGAACGCGCTCGCGGTCAGCTCGGCCCGGCGCAACGCGGCGCCGCCACGCGGACGGGCTCGCCGCCGCCCGAGGGTCGGCCGGCGCCACCGCCGCGAGCACACCACGCATCCGACCGAAGAGACCGCGGCGGCCTCAACGCGTGGGAAGGAGACCCAGGCGCCGCAATCCCGCGCGCTCCACCTCCACCTGCGCACGCGAGGCGGCGTCGTAGGCCGCGCTGTCGAGGTAGAGCAGCGGCTGGTTGAAGCGGTCGAGCACGGCGAGGGTCGCGGGGTCGTAGAGCGCGTCCTTGAACGCGTCGTGCAGCTTGCGCACCACGGCCGGGTCCATGCCGCGCGGCCCGCCGATCCCGTAGGGCGAGTTGACGACGAGGTCGATGCCAACCTCACGCAGCGTCGGTGCGTCGGGGAAGCGCCGCATGCGCTCCGCGCCCCAGACGGCGAGGAGGCGGAACCGCCCGTCCTGCACCAACGGGATCCAGCCGCTGGCGTCCGCGGCCATGTCGATCTGGCGGCTCAGCAGGCCGGTGTAGAGATCCCCGCCGCCGCGATAGGGAATGTGGGTGAGTTCGATGCCAAGGCGCTCGGAGATCTCCAGCATCGTCATGTGCTGCACCGAGGTCGGGCCCAGGGTGCCGTAGGTGACGCGGCCGGGATTGGCGCGGGCGTAGTCGAGGAATTCGCGCAGCGTGCGCCACGGGCTGTCCACGTTCACGACCATGCCGTGCGCCGAGCCACTGAGCTGGATGATGTATGTGATGTCGGTCAGCGGATCGTAGGTCGGTCGCTCGGCCGCAAGGGCGGCACGGAACACGCCGGGATGGATCTGCGCGAGGGTGTAGCCGTCCGGCCGTGCGTCCTTGAGCGCCGCGGCACCGAGCGAGCCGCTCGCGCCAGGCCGGTTCTCGGGCACGACGAGCTGGCCAAGCCGCCGCCCGGCCTGCTCGGCGATGGCGCGCAGGAAGGCATCCGCGGACGCGCCGGGCGGCCAGGGGATGATCAAGCGGATCGGACGGTCGGGGAATCCCGATTGCGCATGCGCCGGGCGACGGGCGAGCAACAGTGCCGGCGCGGCCAGCACGGCGCGCCGCGCAAGGGTGCCGTCGGCGGGGTTGCGCATACGAATCTCCTCGCTTCGCGGGCTGTATTGCGTCGCGAGCGTGAGATGGCGGGTGGCGCTCGGCGACGTTCCGCGGCATGTTTCGAGGCGTAGTCTGCGCGAGTCAACCCGACCGGCGGTGGCGCCGGGGCGGCTCGCGCCCCCCGAGGAGCGAACGCATGAGCGGCAGCGCCGATGCCGAAGGGAAGATCATTGCTTGGCTCGCCGAGCAGCAGGAGGCGATGGTCGCGCTGTTGCGCGAGCTGGTCGGCATCGACAGCGGCACCTACGACAAGGCCGGCGCCGACGCGGTAGGCGAGGCGATCCGTCGCTTCCTGGCCGCGCACGGGGTCGCCACCGAGGTCATCCCGCAGCAGCGCTTCGGCGACACGCTGCGCGCCCTGGTGCCCGGCGGCGCGGCGGAGCGGGGCAACATCGTCCTGATGGGCCACCGCGACACGGTCTATCCGAAGGGCGAGGTCGCACGCCGGCCCTTCACCGTGCGCGACGGCGTCGCCTACGCGCCCGGCGTGTCCGACATGAAGGCGGGGCTGGTGATGAACAGCTTCATCCTCGCCGCCTTCGCGCGCTTCGGCGGGGCGCCCGGCCCGCTCGTCGGCCTCTACACCGCGGACGAGGAGATCGGCAGCCCGGAGGGCCGCCCGATGATCGAGGCCGAGGCGCGCAACGCCCGCATCGTGTTGAACAGCGAGCCGGCGCGCGCCTCCGGCAACGTCGTCACGGGGCGCCGCGGCGGCGTGTTCTCGCTGATGCGCATCACCGGCAAGGCGGCCCATTCCGGCGCGCGGATCAAGGAAGGCATTAGCGCGCTCGAGGAACTGGCGCACAAGATCATCGCCATCCACGCGCTGACCGACCACGAGGCGGGCATCTCCTTCAACGTGGGCCTCGCGCGAGGCGGGCAGAGCGTGAACTCCGTCGCCCCCTGGGCGGAGGCGGAGATCGACATGCGCTACCGCTTGCCGGAGCAGCGCGAGGCAGCGCTGGGGCGCCTCCGGGAGATCATCGCGCGCAGCTACGTGCCGGGCACGACGGCCGAGCTCACGATCAAGGGCGAGTTCCCGCCGGTGGTGCAAAGCCCTGGATCGAAGGCGCTGTTCGAGCTCTACCAGGAGGCGGCGCGGACGACCGGCTACGAGGTCGAGGGCGAGTATGCGCTCGGCTGCGCCGATTCCGGCTTCACCGCGGTGCTCGGGGTGCCGACGCTGTGCGCCGTCGGCCCGCAGGGCTATGCGGGGCACAGCCCGGAGGAGCGGCTGGGGCTCGACTGGCGCGTGCCGCGCGCGCAGGCCTGCGCGCGAACGATTCTGTGGCTGGAACGGGCGGGGCTCTGACCACGGCACCGCCTTGACCCTCCGCCTCGGCGGCCCGAAAGCAGCAACTATCTGCCTACCTACCGCCGGCCGACGAGGCGGGGCATCCAGGAGCGACGAGCGTATGGACGATGTGCGGAGCGCGCCGGCCGCGCGGGACGAAGGGCGCGCCGGCGTGGACCCGGTGACGCTGGAGATCATCCGCGGCGGACTGCGCGCCATCCAGTCCGAGATGGAGGTGCTGATCGAGCGCACCGCCATGTCCGCCTTCATCCGCGAAAAGAAGGACTACGCCTCCGGCCTCTACGACGCCGACGGGCGGATGATCGCGGGCAAGACGCTGCCCTTCGCCACGGACCTCATCACGCCCGTCTTCGAGCACTACCCGCCCGAGATCATGCGCCCGGGCGACATCTACTGGTACAATGACTGCTACGCCTCGCGCGGTGCGGTGACGCATACGCCCGACCAGGTGCTGATCGCGCCGGTTTTCGCCGCTGACGGTCTGATCGGCTTCTCGCAGACCTGGGCGCATTTCGCCGACATCGGCGGCATGCGGCCCGGCTCGCTCTCGCCGGACTGCACGGAGATCTTCCAGGAGGGGACGATCGTGCCGCCGGTGCGCCTCGCGCAGGAGGGGCGCATCCAGGAGGAGCTGTTGCGCATCTTCATCCGCAACTCGCGCTTCCCCTCGTCGGTGCGCGGCGACCTGCGCGCGCTGCTCGCGGCGGTCGCGCTCGGCGAGAAGCGGCTGCAGGAGCTGGCGGCGCGCTTCGGCCCGGCATCGGTACGCGCAGCCTTCGCCGAGCTCCTCTCCCGCACGGAGCGCGCCCTGCGCGAACGCCTGCGCGCGCTCGTGCCGCCCGGCACCTACCGCTTCGCCGACGTGATCGACTCCGACGGCCAGGGCAGCGGCCCGATCACTCTGCGCTACCGGCTGGAGGCGACGGAGGACGGGCGCTTCGTGCTCGACCAGACCGAGACGGACGACCAGACGAAGGGGCCGGTCAATCTCGTGCTGAGCCCCAAGAGCCCGGGCGTGCTGGTCGGCGCCTATCTGCTCGGCAGCAGCACCGAGATCTCCCTCAACGCCGGCGCGGAGCGCCTGTTCGACGAGGTGCGGCTGCGCGAGGGCTCGGTGCTACAGCCGCGCTTCCCCGCGCCGCTCGGCCAGCGCGGCCTGACCATGCTGCGCAACCTCGCGGGCTATCTGGGGCTGCTCAACACGGCGTCCGGCGGCCAGGCCTCCGCCTCGCACAGCCCCTACTCGATCTGGCTGATCCGCGGCGAGACGATGGAGGGCGAGCGCTTCCTGATGTCGGACGGCGTCGCCTGCGGCTATGGCGCGCGGCCCTTCGCCGACGGGCACGACGCGGTCTATCTCGTCGCGCAGGAGAACTACCCGGCGGAGTTCGTGGACATCTCCTACCCGATGCGCGTGCGCCGCTACGCGATCAACCCGGACACCGGCGGGCCGGGGCGCTGGCGCGGCGGCTGCGGCGTGATCCGCGAGATGGAGGTCCTGGCGAAGGAGGCGCTGCTCTCCGTGCGGCTCGACGCGATCGCACACCCGCCCTGGGGGACCAATGGCGGCATGCAGGGCGGCACGGGGCGCTGCGTGGTCAATCCCGGACGGCCGGACGAGCGCGTCCTCGCACCGCTCAGCGACGGTAACCGCGTGCGGCGCGGCGACGTGATCCGGCTGGAGACGGGCGGCGGCGGCGGCTGGGGCCACCCCTTCGACCGCGAGCCGGAGCGCGTGCTCGCCGATGTGCGCGGCGGATTCGTCAGCCGCGAGAGCGCGGAACGGGACTACGGCGTGATCCTGACCGCCGACGGCCGCGCCGTGGACGCGGAGGCGACCCGCCGGCGCCGCGCCGACCGGCCGCCAGCGAAATTGTTCCACCGTCACGGCTATGCGGAGTCGCTGGCATGAGCGGCGCGACCGAGCAACAGCGGCAGCAGATGCCGGAACGCGCCGTCATCGGCGTGGACACGGGCGGCACCTTCACCGACGTCGTGCTCTTCGACCCCCGCGACGGACGGCTGGTGGTCGCCAAGACTCCCTCCACGCCGCACGATCCCTCGGAGGGGTTCGGCGCCGGCCTCGCCGCAGCGCTCGAGCTCTCGGGCCTGCGCGGCTCGGAGGTCGGGCGCGTGCTCCACGGCACGACGGTCGCGACGAACCTGATCCTTGAGCACAAGGGCCCGCCGGCGGCACTCATCGTCTCCGACGGCTTCAAGTACGTGCTCGAGATCGGCCGTCACGACATCCCGCGCCGCGCCAACCTGTTCAACTGGGTCAAGCCGCCGCGCCCCGTGCCGCCGGAGCACATCTGGGAGGTCGGCGGCCGCATGGACCCCGACGGGCGCGAGGCGGAGCCGCTCGACGAGGCGGCGCTGCGAGCGGCGGCGCGCGAGATCAAGGCGGAGGGCATCGGCACCGTCGCGATCGTGCTGCTGCACAGCTACGCCAATCCGGCGCACGAGCAGCGCGCCGCGGCGATCCTGCGCGAGGAGCACCCGGAGGCGCTGGTCTCCCTCTCCTCCGAGGTGCTGCCGGTGCTGCGCGAGTACGAGCGCAGCGTCGTCACCCTGCTCAACGCCTATGTGATGCCGACCGTCTCGGCCTATGTGGAGCGGCTGGAACGCCGTGCCGAGGAGCGCGGCATCGCCGCCCCGCTGCTGCTCATGAAGTCGAGCGGCGGCGTGGCCAGCACCCGCGCGGTGCGCCGCGCGCCGGTGGAGACGGCGCTCTCCGGCCCCGCGGCCGGCATCGTCGGCGCGAGCTTCACCGCTGCGCAGGCCGGCTTCGGCGACCTCATCACCATCGACATTGGCGGCACCTCGGCCGACGTCGCGCTGGTGAAGGGCGGGCAACCTGGTCTGACCACGACGGGTCGCATCGGCGACTGGCGCGTGACCTTGCCGATGGTGGACCTGACGACGATCGGCGCCGGCGGCGGCTCGATCGCGCGCCTTTCCGAGACCGGCGGTCTGGTGGTCGGACCGCAGAGCGCCGGTGCCGTTCCCGGGCCGGTCTGCTACCGCCGTGGCGGGACGGAGCCCACGGTCACCGACGCGCATCTCGTTCTGGGCCACCTGCCGGAACGCCTGCTCGACGGAAGCTTCCGGCTCGACCGCGAGCTGGCGCACAAGGCGATCGCCGAGCGGATCGCGGCGCCGCTCGGTCTTGAGGTCGAGGCGGCGGCGCGCGGCATCATCGACATCGCCAACAACACGATGCTCGGCGCGATCCGCGTGGTCTCGGTCGAGCGCGGGCACGATCCGCG
>JADGHI010000501.1 GCA_019689515.1 Acetobacteraceae bacterium
GGTCTGCGGCGGGCGCCGGGCGGGGCTGCTGTTCGCGGCGCTGCTGGTGGTGCAGGCGGTGGACATGGCGCCGTCCCTGGCGCGGCTGCGGTCCTATGTCGCCGACGCGCCGCGCGTGGCGCCGGAGCGGTTGCCCGATCCGTTCTGGGACGAGGCCGGCCGGGTCTATCGCCGGGTGCGCGCGGTGCCGGCGGCGAACCAGGGGGAGCACTGGGAGTCCGTCGCGCGCTTCGCCGCGCGCCACGGCCTGCCGACGGACTCCGTCTATCTCGCCCGGATCGACGACCAGGCGGTGCGCGCTCTCGGCGAGGCCGTCACGGCGCGGATCGCCGCCGCTGACTTCGAGCCCGCCACACTCTACGTGCTGCGCGATGCCGCGACGCTACGCCTCGCCGCCGCGGCGCACGACCCGGCGCGCGACCTGCTGGCGGAGATCGATGAGATCACGGTGCTCGCGCCCGGCTGGCTGCGCAAGCATGCGGTTCCCGCCGGGGCGCGCCTGGTCGGCCGGCCTTCGGCCGAGGTCGCCGCGCAGCGTCCAACCGCGGCGGAGCGGCCTGTCGAGTGAGCGGCGCGGCAGGTCAGGCGCGCGATACGGATCGCTCTTCGCCTGTGCATGGCGCCGGGGCTGCCCTTCTGCCGCCGAACGCACCTCGCATGGACATCGCTGAACCGTCCCCCACTGCCACTGCCTCCCGCGACCCGGAAGGCGCGCGCCGCCGCTCCGCGGCAAGCGCCGTGCTCGCCCCGCTGATCCTGCTTGCGGCGGCCCTCGCGCTGCGCGGGCTGGGCTTCGTCCCCGCGGTGATCGACACCGATGAGGGCCTCTACATCCTCCAGGCGCGTACCTGGCTGCGCGGCGGATGGCCGCTGGTCGCGGTGTGGGACATGCACCCGGTCGGCGCGCCGGCGCTGCTGACGCTCGCGATGGCTGTGTTCGGCGAGGGCGTGGGCGCGGTGCGTCTGTTCGGCGCGCTCGCCGTGGCGCTCACGGGATGGGCGCTGCATGGCGCAGCGCGGGCGGCCGGCGCGCCGTGGGGCGTGGCGCTCGGGGCGGGGCTGCTCTACGTGGCGCACAGCGTCCTGCTCGGCGGGCTCGCGACCAACACCGAGATCCTGCTGGCGCCATTCGTGGTGGCGGCGATGGCGATCGGCATCCGCGGCGCCGTGCAGGCGCTCGACCGGGATGCCGCGCCGCGCTGGCGGGACCTCGTGGTGATGGGGCTGCTGGCCGGCATGGCCCTGACGGTGAAGCCGGTGGCGGTGCCGGAGGGCTCGCTCGCCTTCCTGTTGCTGACACTGCCGGCGTGGTGGCGCGGCGCGCTGCCCATGGGGCGCGGCCTCGCCATGGCGGTGGCCTATGCCGGGCTGTGCGCCACGCCGACGGCGCTGTTCGCGCTGGCCTATGCGGTGCATGGCGCCTTCGATGCGTTCCTCGACGGCTCCTTCCTCGCCCCGCTTCGCTATGGCGGCGAGCGGCTCGATGCCGGCACCGCCGCCTGGCAGGTGGGGACGGCGATGCTGGTGCTGGCCTGGCCCTTCGTCCTGGCGGTGCTGGCGCCCTTGCTGGCGCGGTGGCGGCGGCGGACGGAGGCGGAGGAGGGAGGCTGGGCGCGGCGCCTGGGCGGGATCGGCGCGCTGTGGCTCGTCGCTGCGAGCCTCGCCGTCGCCATGCCGGGCATGTATTTCGAGCACTACTTCCTGATCTGGCTGCCGCCGCTCGCGCTGCTCGCCGCCTGCGGGGCGTGGCGGTTGGCGACGTGCTGCATCGCGCCGCCGCCGCCGCGCGCCGGCCTCGCCTTCGCCCTGTTGATCGGCGCGCTCAGCCTGGATGCCTGGCTCGGCGATGCGGTGCCGCGCATGCAGCGTGGCGTCGGGCTGCGTGAGCCGGACCCGGTGCGCGGGGTCGTGGCCGCGCTCGCCGACGCCGTGCCGCGCGGGGCGCCGGTTCTGGTCGCCAACTACCACCCGGTGGTCTATGCGCTGGCCGATGTCGCGCCGGCCACCCGCTACGCCTTCCCGGCGCAGCTCACGGGCCGCTACGGCGCGGTCGCGGGCATCGACATGGACGCCGAGGTGGCGCGGGTGCTCGCCTCCCGCCCGGTGGGGATCGTGGTGGACCGCGGCTGGTGGACCTCCATGCGCCCGACGGTCCGGACGATGATCGAGGACGCGCTCGCGCAGGACTACGATCTCGCCGCAACGGTGATGGAGGAGCGTGGCCCGGTGGAGGTCTGGCGGCGCCGGCACTGACGGGCGATCGCGTGATCGCCGGGGGGCTGAATCACGCGACCAACCTTGGCCGAGGCAATGATCGGCGCTTCCGGCAGCGCGAATGATGGTTGAGGGCGGAGTGGGGTGCCGCTGGCCAGCGCCGGGCGGCGTCGCTATTCGGTCTGCGCGCCGCACCGTGCCGATGCCGGGAACCGCTCGTGTCCGACCAGATCAGCTACGTGCTCTCGAAGGTGCTCTGGTTCCCGCTGCGGCCGGGGACCTTCGCGCTGCTGCTCGGCTGGATCGGGCTGTGGGCGCTGTGGCGGCGGCGGCGCTGGGGGCGCTGGGCCTTGGCTGCCGCGCTCGGCTTCTACACCGTCATCCTCGCCACGCCGGTCAGCCAATGGGTGCTGCTGCCGCTCGAGGAGCGCTTCCCCCGCCCGGCCGAGGCACCGGCGCATGTGGATGGCGTCGTCGTGCTCGGCGGCATGGTGGACCAGAACATCACCGAGGCGCGCGGTATCCCGGCGCTGAACGGCGCGGCGGAGCGGCTGACCGAGATGGTCGTGCTGGCCCGGCGCTACCCCGAGGCGCGGCTCGTCTTCACCGGCGGCCAGGGCTCGCTGGTGCATGGCGGGCTGACGGAGGCGGATGTCGCCCGCTCGCTGCTCACCGCCATGGGCCTGCCGCCGGAGCGCGTGACCTATGAGGAGGCGGCGCGCAACACCTACGAGAATGCGAGGCTGACGCGCGAGCTGATGCAGCCGCGCCCGGGCGAGACCTGGCTGCTCGTCACCTCGGCGAGCCACATGCCGCGGGCGATGGGCGTGTTCCGCCGGGCCGGGTGGGAAGTGCAGGCCTGGCCGGTGAACTACCGCACGGGGCGGAGCCTCGTCGCCTGGTACGACGCACCTTTCCCGGAGCGGCTCGGGCAGTTCGAGACCGGGCTGCGGGAATGGCTCGGGCTGCTGGCCTATTGGGCGATGGGGCGCACCGACGCGCTGTTCCCCGCGCCCTGAGGCGCGCCCGCCGCCGCGGTGGTCAGGCGAGCCGTGGGCCGCCCGGTTCCGCCAGCGTTGCGAGCTCGCCGCCCGTGATGGGCTTGAGCGGCGGGCGGAGGCGTGGCGGCCCGCTTTCCGCC
>JADGHI010000502.1 GCA_019689515.1 Acetobacteraceae bacterium
GTCATGGGCGGCGCGTGATGGCGCCGCGCGCGGGGCGGCGCCGGTCCAGGCCGGCCGATCCGGCGCCGCTGCACGAGGATCAATGGTGGCGCGACGCCGTCATCTACCAGCTCCATGTCAAGAGCTTCTTCGATGCCAATGACGACGGCATCGGCGACTTCCCCGGGCTGATCGCGAAGCTCGACTACATCGCCGGGCTCGGCGTGGACACGGTCTGGCTGCTGCCCTTCTACCCCAGCCCGCGCCGCGACGACGGCTATGACGTCGCGGACTACCGGGGCGTGCATCCCGACTATGGCACCCTCGCCGACGTGCGGCGCTTCGTGCGCGAGGCGCATGCCCGCGGCCTCAAGGTTCTCGCGGACCTGGTACTCAACCACACCTCGGACCAGCATCCCTGGTTCCAGCGGGCACGGCGCGCCAAGCCCGGCTCCGCGGCGCGCAACTACTACGTCTGGTCCGACACCGACCGCCGCTTCGCCGGCACCCGGATCATCTTCAGCGACGTCGAGACCTCGAACTGGACCTGGGACCCGGTGGCCAAGGCCTATTACTGGCACCGCTTCTACAGCCACCAGCCGGACCTCAATTACGACAACCCGGCCGTGCTGCGCGAGGTCATCGGCGCGATGCGCTTCTGGCTCGATATCGGGGTGGACGGCTTCCGCCTCGATGCCGTGCCCTACCTGGTCGAGCGCGAGGGCACGAGCAACGAGAGCCTGCCCGAAACCCACGCGGTGCTGCGCCAGCTCCGCGCCGCGATGGACGAGCGCCATCCGGGGCGGATCTTCCTCGCCGAGGCCAATCAGTGGCCGGAGGACATGCTCCCCTATTTCGGCAACGGCGACGAGTGCCACATGGCCTTCCACTTCCCGCTGATGCCGCGGATGTACATGGCCATCGCCCAGGAGGACCGCTTCCCGATCAGCGACATCCTGCGCCAGACGCCCGACCTGCCGGATGGCTGCCAGTGGGCGATCTTCCTGCGCAACCACGACGAGCTGACGCTCGAGATGGTCACCGACCGCGAGCGCGACTACCTGTGGTCCACCTACGCCGCCGAGCCCCGCGCGCGCCTCAACCTCGGCATCCGCCGCCGGCTCGCCCCGCTGCTCGAGCGCGACCGGCGGCGGATCGAGCTGATGAACGGGCTGCTGCTCTCGCTCCCCGGCACGCCGGTGATCTACTACGGCGACGAGATCGGCATGGGCGACAACATCTTCCTCGGCGACCGCGACGGGGTGCGGACGCCGATGCAGTGGTCGTCCGACCGGAACGGCGGCTTCTCCCGCGCCGATCCCGCCCAGCTCGTCCTGCCGGTGATCCAGAACCCGCTCTACGGCTACCAGGCGGTGAACGTCGAGGCGCAGTCGCGCGATCCGCACAGCCTGCTCAATTGGATGCGGCGCATGCTGGCGCTGCGCAAGCGCAGCCGCGCCTTCGGCCGCGGCGCGATGCGCCTGCTCTACCCGGAGAACCGCAAGGTTCTCGCCTATGTGCGCGAGTACGAGGGCGACAGCATCCTCTGCGTCTTCAACCTCTCCCGTGCCGCGCAGGCGGTGGCACTCGACCTCGAAGCCTTCGCCGGGCGGGTGCCGGTCGAGATGCTCGGTGGCACCGACTTCCCGGTGATCGAGCCGCACGGCCCCTACCGCCTGACCCTCGCGCCCTATGGCTTCTTCTGGTTCTGGCTCGCCCCTGCGCCCCAGGCCATGCCGTCCTGGCATGTGCAGCCCGCCGAACCGCTGCCCGAGCTGCGCACCATCGTGCTCCGCTCCGGTACCCAGGAGCTCGTCGGCGAGCAGGTGCGCGAGGAACTTGAGCGCGAGGTGCTGCCCACCTGGCTGCCCAAGCAGCGCTGGTTCGGCAACCGCGAGGTGCCGCCCGGCACCGTGCACCTCACTCTCGCAGCGACCTTGCCCGGCACCGAGGGCAGGATCGCGCTGGCCGAGATCGAGGTCGCGTCGGGCAAGGGGGGAGGCGCCACCGAGAGGTACTTCCTGCCGCTCGCCGGCATCGCCGACACGGGGGCGCTGAGCGGAGCGGTGCAGCAGCTCGCGCTTGCGCGCATGCGGCTCGGCCGGCGAATCGGCGTCCTGACCGACGCCTTCGGCGCCGATTCGCTGCCGGGCGCCGTGCTGGCCTGCCTGCGCGCGGGCACGGTGCTGCCGACGGACCAGGGCGAGATCCGCTTCCGCGCGACCGATCGCCTTTCCACCGTCGAACTGCCCGCCGAGCCCACGATCCGGCGCCTGGCGGCGGAGCAGTCGAACTCCACGCTGGTCTTCGGCGAGACGGTGGTGCTCAAGCTGCTGCGGCGCCTCCGGCCCGGCATCCATCCCGAGGTGGAGATGGCGGGCCATCTCACTGCCCTTGGCTATGGCGGCTGCGCGCCGCTGCTCGGCGAGGTGGTGCGGATCGCGCCCGACGACGGCACGCCGACGACGCTGATGCTGCTCCAGGGCTTCGTGCGCAACCAGGGCGAGGGCTGGGGCTGGACGCTCGACTGGCTCGCGCGCGCGGTGGACGAGGCCGCGCTGACCGATTCGGTGCCCGAGGATCTCTTCGCCGGGTATCGTGTCTTCGCCGCCGCGATCGGCCGGCGCCTGGGCGAGATGCACGCCCTCCTCGCGCGGCCGAGCGGCGATCCCGCCTTCGCGCCGGCGCGTGCGGGCGCGGCGGAGCGCGAGGCATGGGTGGAGCGTGTGCTCGGCCGGCTCCGGTCGGCATTCGACGCCCTGGCCGGGTGGCGCGGCGGGGCTGGCTCCGGGGACGCCGCCCTGGCCGATTCGCTGATCGCTCGGCGGGCGGAGCTGGCGGATTCGGTGCGGCGTCTCTCCGCTGCCATCGAGGGGGCGCTGCTGACGCGCGTGCATGGCGACTTCCACCTCGGCCAGGTGCTGGTCGTGCACGGCGATGCGGCCATCGCCGACTTCGAGGGGGAGCCGACGCGGCCGCTCGAGGAGCGCCGCGCCAAGGCGAGCCCGCTGCAGGACGTCGCCGGGCTGCTGCGGAGCCTCGATTACGCGGCGCATGTGGCGAGCGCGACCGAGGCCTCCGGCGCCGCCACCGCCGCCCCGACGGAGCGCCGCGTCGCCCTGATCGCGCGCTGGCGCGCCGAAGCCGAGGCTGCCTTCCTCGACGCCTGGCGGGAGGTGGCGCCGCCGGTCGTGGAGTGCGCCGACCCGGCGCAACGGGCGGCGGCCGAGGCCGCGCTGCTCCATCTCCATCTGATCGAGCGGGCCGCGCACGAGATCGCCTACGAGGCCGCGCACCGACCCGTCTGGGTGGGGGTGGCGCTGCGGGGCCTGGCGGCCCTGGCGGATCGGCTCGTGCCGGCGGGGGATTAGCT
>JADGHI010000503.1 GCA_019689515.1 Acetobacteraceae bacterium
GGCCTGCCTGGGGCACGGCCGGCGTCGGCATGGCCCGCGGCGGCGCCTGTGGCCGCACAGCCGGAGGAGGCGCGGCGTCGAGCGGCGGCGGCTTCTGCCCCAGCGCCGGAATGCCGACCCCGGCAAGGAGGGCGGCGGTGGCGGTGACGGCGATCTTGCGTTTCACGAACTCGTTCCCTCTGGATCATGCCGGACCGGCGCGGGCCCGTCGGCGCTGGATGTCGGTCGGCTGGCGGTGCACCCCCTCCCCCGCCTGCCCGCCCGTCCGCCACGGCACGGTCGCGCCGGCGTGCGGGGCGGATGCAGGCCATCGCGCATCGCCGCCATGACGCATTAGAACCCGAGCCGCGCCCGCGCGCCACCGCGACTTGTTGCACCGCCGGCGCGGAATCGCGCGGGGGCCGGCCGGCGCGGCGAATCGACGCGGCGCCGCCTCGGCGCCCCTGGCGCAAGCCGGCGCCCGGAAACACATAATTGGTCATGAGCAAGCTTCCCGACCGCCCCGGCGGGGGGCGTGGCGCGGACTCCGGCGGCCGGGTGGTGCCCGCCTCCGACGCCGTGTCCGCCTTCCTGCGCAAGGTGGAGAGCCTGCCCCAGCCGGTCCGCCCGGCCAGCGGGCGGCGTGGCCGGCTGATCTTCGCCGTGGACGCCACCGCCAGCCGCCAGCCGAGCTGGGACCGCGCCTGCCACCTCCAGGCCGAGATGTTCCTGGCCACCCGCGACCTCGGCGGCCTCGCCGTGCAACTCGCCTACTGGCGCGGCCACCGGGAATTCGCGGCGACGCCCTTCCTCACCGAGGCGGAGGAGCTCGCCCGCCGCATGTCCGGCGTGCAGTGCCTCGGCGGCCAGACCCAGGTGCTGCGCGCGCTGCGCCACGCGAAGGCGGAGACGGCGAAGGAGCGCGTCCACGCCCTCGTCCTCGTCGGCGACGCCTTCGAGGAGGAGGTCGATCCGGCCTGCCACGAGGCCGGCGAGCTCCGCCTGCGCGGCACTTCCGTCTTCTGCTTCCATGAGGGCACGGACCCACGGGCCGGCAACGCCTTCCGTCAGATCGCGCAGGTCGGGGGCGGCGCCTACGCGCCTTTCGATTCACGCAGCGCCGATACGCTGCGTGCGCTGCTGCGCGCGGTCGCGGTCTATGCGGCCGGCGGCCACGCTGCCCTCGTCCGCCTGCCTGGGGCGGCTGCGCAGGCCATCGCCGGCCAGTTGCCGCCGCCGCCGTCCCGCTCCACCTCATCGGGTCGCTAGCCTGGCGCGAGGGAGGGGGGCGATGGCGGACGGCCACCACCACCGTTCATCATTGGCGAGGAGGCATGCGGCGATGGCGCGCTCCGCCGTGGCAGAGCGCCGCCCGCTGCATGGCGGCGGCCCTGGCCCCGCGGCGGGCTGAGGGGGACGCACCATGCTGGTCTGGCTCGCCCTCGGCGGGATGGCGCTCCTGGCGCTCATGGTCCTGATGCAGGGCTTCGCGCAGGCGAGCCTTGCCACCCTGCGCCTCGTGCTGCCGGTGGTGGGGCTGGCCCTTGGCATCGGGCTCGTCGCGCTGCTGCTTGCCACCGGCCGCGCCGGCCAGGCGCTCGGCCTGCTGGCTTTCGGTGCGCCGCTGCTCTGGAGCCTGTGGCAGCGCTGGCGCGCGGTGCGCCGCTTCTCGCAGCCCACCGCCGGGGCGAACGGGGGTAGCGCCGAGGCGGGCGCTACGACGCAGGTGAGCACCGCCACGCTCACCATGACGCTCGACCACGCGAGCGGACAGATGACGGGCCGGGTGCGGCGCGGCCGCTACGCCGGGGCGGAGCTGGCGGAGCTTCCGCTCGCCGATCTCCTGGTGCTGCTGACCGATTGCCGGGCGGAGGACCCGGAGAGCGTGCCGCTGCTGGAGGCTTGGCTCGACCGCGTCGAGCCCGACTGGCGCGCGGTGGCATCGGCTGGCGCGGAGGCAGGCCCGCAGGGAGGCGCGCCGCCACCCCGGGACCGCAGCGGGCGCATGGACCGGGCCGAGGCGCTGGCCGTGCTGGGCCTCTCCGAGGGCGCGACCGAGGAGGAGATCCGCGCCGCTCACCGGCGGCTGATGCGCAGCGCGCATCCGGACAGC
Source organism: Acetobacteraceae bacterium (assembly GCA_019689515.1). Taxonomy (GTDB): domain Bacteria; phylum Pseudomonadota; class Alphaproteobacteria; order Acetobacterales; family Acetobacteraceae; genus Caldovatus. Next base: position 2,093 of record JADGHI010000503.1, read on the forward strand.
GGCGGCAGTGCCTGGATCGCAGCGCGGTTGAACGAGGCGCGGGACACTTTGCTGCGAGCCTGAGCATGTCCCGCCACCGAACCGCCCACCGCGCCGTTGCGCCTCGCGGCCCCCCGGGTCATGCCTCAATTCCGCCCCCCGCCGGCCGCGTTCGCCTGGCATTCCCGTCGCCATCGCATCCGAGGATTTGCCCGTCGTGACCAAGCCCCTCCGCAAGGCCGTCCTTCCTGTCGCCGGCCTCGGCACGCGCTTCCTGCCCGCCACCAAGGCGATGGCGAAGGAGATGCTGCCGGTCGTGGACAAGCCGCTCATCCAGTACGCGGTCGAGGAGGCGCGCGCGGCCGGCATCGAGCAGTTCTGCTTCGTCACCGGCCGCGGCAAGACCGCCATCGTCGAGCATTTCGACATCGCCTACGAGCTCGAGCGGACGCTGGAGGAGCGCAGCAAGAAGGCCGAGCTCGAATTGCTGCGCGCCTCCGCCGTCGAGCCGGGCTCGATCGTGACGGTGCGCCAGCAGGTGCCGCTCGGCCTCGGCCACGCGGTCTGGTGCGCGCGCGCCTTCATCGGCGAGGACCCCTTCGCCGTGCTGCTGCCCGACGACCTGATGCTGTGCGAGACGCCCTGCCTTGCCCAGCTCGCCCAGGCCTACCGCGACACCGGCGGCAACGTGGTGGCGATCGAGGAGGTGCCGCGGGAGCGGGTGAACCGCTACGGCGTGCTCGACGTCGAGAAGGACATGGGCCGGCTGGTCAGCGTGAAGGGCCTGGTGGAGAAGCCGCCGGTCGAGAAGGCGCCGTCCAACCTGACGATCATCGGCCGCTACGTGCTGATGCCGGAGGTGATCGGGCATCTGGCGCGGATGGAGCGCGGCGCGGGCGGCGAGGTGCAGCTCACCGACGCGATGGCGAAGCTGATCGGCCGCCAGCCCTTCCACGGCCTGCGCTACGAGGGGCGGCGCTTCGACTGCGGCGACAAGGCGGGGTTCCTGGAGGCGCAGGTCGCCTTCGCGCTGAAGCGCGCGGACCTCGCGCCGGCGATGCGGGAGATCCTGCAGCGCTACGCCTGAGGGGGCGGCGCGGCGTAGCGGCCGCTCCGGCGCGTCTCGCTGACGCTCAGCGCGTCACGGGGGGCGTGGCGCCGGCCGCGGCCGCCGGATCGCGCATCGGCATGGGCGTCGGCATCGGCGCTGACCTGGTGGCGGCGGGCATGGTCTCCGCCGCCATGCCGCTGCCGGCCGCGAAGGTCGGCAGGACCCGCGG
>JADGHI010000504.1 GCA_019689515.1 Acetobacteraceae bacterium
CGCCTCCGCCTCAGCCCCTCCCACCGGCCAACCGTGCTCCGCGCGGGGCGTTGCCCCACGCAAACGGGGGTGTGCAGGATGGCCGTGAAGATCTTGCAGTTCCTGGCGATCGTGCTGACCGCGCTGTCCCTGGTGCCGGGCGGCGCGCACCTGTTCGAACTGCCGAACAAGATCGGCCTGCCGCAGGAGGCCTACTTCACCGTCCAGGCGATCTACCGGGGCTGGGCGCTGTTCGGCTTCGTTCTGGTGCCGGCGCTGCTCGTGAACCTGCTGCTGGCCTTCGCGGTCCGGCATTCCGTCCGCTCCTCGGCGCTGGCCCTCATGGCGGCGGTGCTGATGGCGGCGAACCTGGCCATCTTCTTCGGCTGGACCTATCCCGCCAATGTCGCGACGGAGAACTGGACGAGGCCCGTGCCGGAGTGGGAGGCGCTGCGTGCGCAGTGGGAGTACTCGCACGCCGTGAACGCCATGCTCACCTTCGGTGCGCTCTGCCTGGTCGTGCTGTCCACGCTCGCCGCCGCCACGCCGCATACTGCATCCGAGAGACCCGCACCGCCATGAAGATCGACGGCCGGCATTACCGAAGCGTCTGGGTGGACGAGGAGGATGGCTGGTCGGTGCGCATCCTCGACCAGACGCGCCTCCCCTGGGCGTTCGAGGTGCTGCGCCTGACCGATGCCGCGCAGGTGGCGCACGCCATCCGCACGATGCAGGTGCGCGGCGCGCCGCTGATCGGCGCTGTCGCAGCCTACGGCGTGGCGCTGGCGATGCGGGAGGACCCCTCGACGGCCAATCTGGACCGGGTGTGCGAGGCGCTCGGCCGCACCCGCCCGACCGCGATCAACCTGCGCTGGGCGCTGGAGCGCATGCACGCCGCGCTGCACAACCAGGCGGCCGAGCAACGCGCCGCCGCCGCCTACGCCGAGGCCGCGGCGATTGCCGAGGACGATGTCGAGACCTGCCGGCGCATCGGCCTGCACGGCCTGCCGCTGCTGCAGGAGATCGCGGGCCGCAAGGCACCGGGCGAGGCGGTGAAGGTGCTCACCCACTGCAACGCGGGCTGGCTGGCGACGGTGGATTACGGCACCGCGCTGAGCCCGATCTACCAGGCGCACGACGCCGGCATCCCCGTCCATGTCTGGGTGGACGAGACCCGCCCGCGCAACCAGGGCGCCGCGCTGACGGCCTGGGAGCTCGGCAAGCACGGCGTGCCGCACACCGTGGTGGCGGACAACGCCGGCGGGCACCTGATGCAGCACGGGGAGGTGGACATCGTCATCGTCGGCACCGACCGGGTGACCCGCCGGGGCGACGTGGCGAACAAGATCGGCACCTACCTCAAGGCGCTGGCGGCGCGCGACAACGGCGTGCCCTTCTGGGTCGCGATGCCGCATTCGACGCTCGACATGCGCGTGCGCGACGGCGTGGCCGAGATCCCGATCGAGGAGCGCGACGCGGCGGAAGTGACCGACCTCACCGGCCGGACCGCTGATGGGCGAATCGAGACGGTGCGCGTCGCCGCGGAGGGCAGTCCGGCCGCGAACCCGGCCTTCGACGTCACGCCGGCGCGGCTCGTCACGGGGCTGATCACCGAACGCGGGCGCTGCGAGGCGTCGGAGGCGGGGCTGCTGAAGCTCTACCCGGAGAAAGCCTGACCCTGGCCGGCCGGCCGCTAGGCAGCCAGCCAGCGGCCCGGCCCCACCCCCGGTGGCGGCCATCAGCGCAAGGCGAGCGCCGCCTGGCCTTCCACGCTCGCGCCCGCATCGTCGGGCCGGCGCGGCTCGATCAGGAACAGGCCGATGAGCAGCGCCAGCGCGCCGACGACTGCCGCCGCGGCGGCGACGCCGGTCGGCAGGCGCGCGGGGGCAAAGCCCTCGCCGAGGATCATCACGACGAGGACAAGGTCCAGCAGAAGGCCCACGGCAACCAGGCCGAGAGCAAAGGTAGTCCGCAGCATGCCCGTGGTTGTGCGCATCGGAGGCGCTCCCCTTCATGGGTGGTCGGCCGGGAATCTGGTGGGGCCTCGCGGCCACCGCGGGACGCGGATTGGGCATTTCCGTGGCAGGTGGCGGAAACATGGGCGGGCCGCTGGACCTGCCTCCGGTTGAGCGGCCGGAAGCGGGGGCGGGCCGGGCCGTGGCGCCGCTCGATTCGGCCGCTTGTCCAAGAACCCGTCCGGCGCGCGTCGCGGGCAATGTCGGCCCTGCCCTCGGCCTGTCCGCGGGCCCCCGCTCATCCTGGCCGAACAGCGGCCGGCGCCCTGGATCCAGGCCCGGGACCACGGCGCTCGGCTTGGCCGGAGCCGATTGGAATGCGAATTGCTTCTGGCTCGTTGCCCCCGGCCGGCCCATTCTGGGATCTTCAGGCCTGCCTGGAACGAGAACACCGGGAGATTTTTTGAGGATGCGATACCCCCTGCTCGCGGCGACACTGTTCGGACTCGCCGCTGCGCTCGCCACGCCCGCCGGCCCCACGGCCGCCCAGCAGTCGCAAGCCCAGGGAGGCCAGAGCCTGCCGCCGCTGCGCTGCGGCGTGGACGGCACCTTCGCCCCCCACGCCTTCCCCTCCCTCCAGGGCGGGGTGCAGGGCTTCCAGATCGACCTGTTCCGCGAGGTCGCGCGCCGCATGGGGCGCGAGCTCGTCATCGAATCGGCGAGCTTCTCCGGCCTGATCCCAGCCCTGAACGCCGGCCGCTATGATTTCCTCTGCGCGCCAACGACGGTGACGCGCGAACGGGCCGAGAACCTGCTCTTCACCGAGGGCTATCTCTGGACCGAGCTGCAATTCGGCATCCGCCGCGGCACGCCGCCGATCCGCTCGGAGGACGATCTCCGCGGCAAGGCCATCAGCGTGAACAAGGGCACGCCCTATGAGCGCTGGGTGCGCGAGAACGCGGAGCGGCTGAACCTCACGCTGCTCGCCTTCGATACCCAGCCCGACGCGGTGCAGGCCGTGCTGCAGGGGCGGGCCTACGCGAACCTTTCAGGCAACACCGTGATCCGCTACAGCGCTTCGCGCACGCGGCAATTCGTTGCGGACTGGGTGCTGCCGGGCACGCGCTTCCACTGGGGCACGCCCTTCCGGCGCGACAGCGCGGCGCTGCGTAATCAGGTAGAGGAAGTGATCGAGTGCATGAAGTTGGACGGCACGATCGCGCGCCTGTCCGAGCGCTGGTTCGGCGACCGGCCGGGGCCGGACCAGGCAGAGAACATCGTCTTTCCGGGCTACGGAGCGCCCGATATGCCGGGCTACGACCCGACGCCCCACACGCCGCGCTGTGGTTGACGCCCGAGCGACCCGTGCGACGCCGCCAGCCCCTTCCGCCTCGCGGGAGGGGTCCGGGGC
>JADGHI010000505.1 GCA_019689515.1 Acetobacteraceae bacterium
CGACGGGGGTGGAACAGCGGGGGGACTATGCGGGCATCGCGCATGGGGGTGGCGCTCTTCGCGCTCCTGGGCAGTGCGTCCTATTTGGGAGCCATCGCGCCGGCGGAGGCGCGCACGGACCAGCGACATGGGGCCCGCTCGCAGGTCGCGGCGGTCGCGCCGCGCGCAATAGCGCAGGCTGCTGCACGACAGGAGCGGCACACCTCGGACCTCTCCTCCTCCTCCGTGCGGCTGCGTTCCGCGGTGCTGATCGCGCCGCAGCGCGACACGGCGAGCCGGGGCGAGGCGACAGGCCGCCGTGCCGCGACATGGGGTGGGGGCGGCATTTCCTGCGTTCCCTATGCGCGCCAGATCACTGGCATGGCGATCACTGGCAATGGGCGCGAGTGGTGGCACAATGCCGCCGGCCTCTACGCCCGCGGCAACGAGCCAGAGGTCGGATCGGTCCTGGCCTTCCCCGCCTCGGGGGGGATGCGCCTCGGCCATGTCGCGGTCGTCAGCCGCGTGCTCTCCGCGCGCGAGGTGCTGGTGGACCACGCCAACTGGGCGGGGCCGGGCATCCGCCGCGGCACGGTGATGCGCGGCGTCAGCGTGATCGATGTCTCGCCCGACAACGACTGGACGCAGGTGCGCGTGCAGGTGGGCTGGACCAAAGGGAGCTATGGCCGGGTCTATCCGACCTACGGCTTCATCTACAACCGGCCCGACCTGACCGGCGGCACCATGCTGGCGGGGCGCAGCCGTGGCGGAGCCGGCATCGTGAGCGCGGCGGCTGCGGCGACCCTTGGCGAATCGGGGCGCACCAGGGCTCCGCGGCGCGGCGGGACGACGCAGCGCTGGGTGGAACTGGCTGAGCAGCAGCCGGCGACGGCAGCGGGCGGCCGTACCTCGCCGCACGCCCGCCGGCACCTCGACCTCTCGATCCGCGTCCTGGAGGCTTCCGCGGCGCGCTGACCCGTCCGGGACCGGAGGGGCGGGGTGAGCGCCGCCCGCCCGTCCGTCCTCCTCAGGCGGCGGCCTGCGCCATCATCTCCCTGCTGCGGTCCCAGAGATTGGGGACGAAGAGGTTGGTGTAGCCGGAGATGAAGGGGCTCCGGCGTCCCGTTGCCGGGTCGAAGACGTTGCGCCTGACGGCGCCGATATTGGCCCCGTAGGCGTGGATGCTGATGCTCGGCCGGTCGTCGAATGCGTTCCGGACCGTGTGGATGTCGGAGAAGCTCGGGCTCACCGCCACCACCTCACCGGGGCGCAGGCGGTCCACCCGGCCGGGACGCATCGGGCGGCCCTCGCCGGCGGGGTCGAGCAGCATCTCGGTCGCGATCTCCTCCCCGCGCAGCATGCCGACGAGGCCCCAGACCGTGTGGTCGTGGACCGGGGTGCCCTGCCCCGGCCCCCACACGAAGCAGACGACCGAGAAGCGCTCCAGCGGGTCGCAATGCAGCAGGACCTGGCGATAGGTCGGCCCGTCCTGGGCGCATTCCTCCGGCAGCCAGTCGTCGCGCGCGACGAGGGCGGCGAGGAGGTCGCGGCCCTCGGAGAGCCAGCGCGCCTCCGAGGCACGGGCGTCGGCGAGCCGGGTCATGGCCTGGATGAAATCGCGCAGCGGGGCGATGTCGGGCATGCGGAGAAATCCTCTCTCCCTGCGTTGTCCCTTGGCAGGACATGCTACGGCCTGGACGCGCGGCAGCAAACCATTGCCCCAGCGGTCCAGGCAAGGAGAGGTCAGATGGAGGAGAGACCGCCAGCGGCCGGCCCGGAACGCCTGATGCTCGCCCCTTCGGGGGCCGTCCCGAACAACCCGCGCCTGCCTGTGCTGCTGCATCGCGGCGCGCTGCCGCCGGTAGCGGATCGGGCGGCGGCCGCGGAGGCGCTGTTCGCGCGGCATGGCTGGCCGCCAGCCTGGCGGAACGGCATCTACCGTCACCACCACTACCATCCGGAGGCGCATGAGGCGCTCGCCATCGCCGCCGGCCGGGTGCGGGTGCAGCTTGGCGGCGAGGGCGGGCCGGTGCTCGACCTCGCGGCGGGGGACGTGGTGGTGCTGCCGGCGGGCACGGGGCACCGCAATCTCGGCGCCAGCCCGGACCTGCTGGTCGTCGGAGCCTATCCGCCGGGGCAGCGCGTGCGCGAGTTCACGGGACGGCCCGGCGAACGGGAGGAGGCGGAGCGGACCATCCCGCGCACGCCCGATCCGCCCTGCGATCCGGCGAGCGGAGGGCCGTATCCCACCGCCGCCGGCTGAACGGCTTGCGCGGTGGGGCGCCCCGGGGCCGGGACCGACCGGACCTGGCCGTCAGCCTCGGCGCCGCGCGGGCGATGATGTGGCGGCGTGCCCAGCCAGCCGATCACGGCGCCCTCCGAACCGCAATCCGTCATGCGGCCGCGTTTGCGTCACGAGGGCGGCGTGCCGGGCGCCGTGGCGTGCTCCTCGAAGAGGCGGGCAAAGTCGGCCAGCTCGGCGGCGTTGAGGTCGGAGACGGCCCAGAACGCCATCCCCGCCTGCGTCCAGCGGAGCACGGCATGCCCACGGTCCGCGCCGGTGCCGGCCTCGGCCCGGACAGGCGTGGCGGGCGCGCCGGCGGTGGCGTCGGGCCAGACGAAGACGTTGATGACATGCCCGCGCCGCCGATAGACGAGCGCCGCGACCGGGCGCCCGTCGAGGTAATCGAGCCGCCCGCCGACCAGCGGGAAGCCTTGCCCGGCGAGGTCGGGCACCGGCGGCGAGAAGTCGAGCCGCCCGGCGAACCAGGGCTTCACGGTGTGCTGATCGGAGGAGCCCACATCCGTCAGGTGCCCGTCCGTCAGCAAGGAACGGATGTGCCCCGCCAGCACCTCCTGCCGAAGCTCGGGCGTGGCTGGGCCGGCACCCCAGGGCCGTTGCGTGACAGGCAGCGCGGCGACCAGCAGGGCGCCGGCGGCGAGGCCCGTGGCGAGCGTCAGGGCCGGCAGCCCTCCGGGCTTCCACCAGGACCACCGGCGGCGCAGCCTGCCCGGCATCCGCGCCGCCGCGGCGTTCACCGCATCGCTCGCGATCGCCAGCGGCCGCCGCAACCATGCCGGCGGTGCTGGGGCCCGCGCCTCCTCCGCTGCCTTCTGCTCGTGGATCGCCACGTCCAGCGCTTCGAGGACGCATGCGCGCAGCCGCTCCGGCGCGCGGTGACGCAACCCGTCCTCGTTCCGCAGCACGCTCTGCGTCACGCGGATCGCCGTGAGCTCCGCCGCGCAGGATGCGCAGCTCCTGACATGCGTCTCGCAGCGCAGGGCGTTCGCCGCGTCGAGCTCGCCATCAACGAGCGCGTGCAGCAACGGCTCCATCGCGGCGCAGCAGCGGGCCTCGTCCTGGTT
>JADGHI010000506.1 GCA_019689515.1 Acetobacteraceae bacterium
GCCCTGGGAGCTGCATCCCGCGCTCACCGCCGAACGACTGCGGATCTGCGCGCGGCTGCTCGCGAACGCCCGGCGCGACGCGCTCGCCATGGCCTCGCACGAACTCGGCGACGATCCCTGGAGCATCGGCTGCCGCGCCTACGCCTTCAGCCGCCAGCGTCTGCGCCGCACCGCGGAGGCCGGGCACTACGACTGGCTCGGCGTGCTCGACGGCAGCCACCATTTCATCTTCCTCATCGAGGATGTGCCGGTGCGCTTCTACCGAGGCCCCGCTGACGAGCCCACGGAGCGCACGCTGCGCCGGCACGAGATCGAGTCGCAGCAGCTCTCGCTCGCGCTCGGCGAGCGGGCCGAGACGGATGGCCTCGTCTTCCGCTTCGCCGTCGAGACCGACGAGCGCGGTCGGGTCGAACGTGTCGTGTTCCTCGCCCTGCGCGGCGAGGACCGAACCGAGTGCGCCTGGCCCGTGCCGCTGGAGAACGCCCTGCCGGCCTCGGCGGAGGACCGTGGCGGGCCGGCGCAGCTGCGCCTCATCGCCGACACGGATCGCGATGCGACGGCGCCCCGTGTTCTGGCCTGGACGAACTCCGGCAACCGGTTGCCCTTGTCGAGGCCACGCCGGCATGGCCGCACCGCCGCGCGGCGCTCGGGCGCCGGACCATAGCCGCGGCGGGCGGCGGCGTTCGCGCACCGCCCGGCCGGCCGCGCGATCGGGGACGGGATCGCCTCGCGTCCGCGGATGGGCGACCCGTGATGGCGCCTCCTGACACAAGCCCGGCCGAGTCGCGGATGGGAGCACCTCGTCGGCCGGCCGGCCCGCTCGCGTTTTCCTGACGACCCGTTCCGGCGGAAGCGTCCTGGTTTCTCCGGCCGCCAGCCCCAAGCTTCCGCCTTGCCGAAATGCCGGCCGGCTCGCGGCGGCCGCCTGACGCACGGACCCGACGATGCGAACCGCAAGGGAGGGCTGCGATGTTCCTCGCCCGCTTCTCGTACGACGTGCTGCCGGTCAACCGTCAGCGCGCGATCGACTTCATCCGCCGTGAGATCGAGGCGGCGCAGGGCGCCGGCCTCAACGCCCGGCTGCTCGTGCCGCTGACGCGCGGCCAGGGCGGTGCGGCGCTGCAATTCGAGGTCGAGCTGACCAGCCTCGACCAGCTCGAGCAGGTGCGTCACCGGGGCACCAACGGTCCGGGCGGCGAGGACACCGGCGAATGGATGCATGCCTTCAGCGAGATCCTCCGCGCTCCGCCCGCCGTGGAGATCCTGCGCGTGGACGAGAGGCCGACACCTTAGGCCACGACCGGCGCTTCTCTCGGCGCCGATCGTGGTCTCGGCCATTGCTGGTTGCGTGACGCACGCCTCTGGACGTTCCGCGTTCCTGCGATCGCGCTCCGGCCCGGCGCCAATTGGGCGCGCCGGGGCCTGACGAGCGCGAGCCCTTCTCCCGTCGTCCCTGAGCACCTTCCGATGGGCATGGCGCGCCGCGCGAAGGTGGTGCCGCCCTGGACGCCGCGGCCCGCCGCTGCGGCATTCCCGCGCGCCGTGGCTTGACCTCAGGCGATCGGCTACATCGTTCCTCCCTGGCCTGGCAGCGTGGGCACGGCCGTTCGGGACAAGCGGTGAGGGCAACCGCGCGCAGGCGGTGCGCCGTGGCATCACGGATCGCCCGCGATGCGAGGGAAGGGACGGGTGAGCGGAGAGACCTCACCGGAGAAGGCGACGGGTGGGCCGGGAGCGGCCCCGCGCCGCCGCGGGCCGCTGGCGCCGCTCGCGATGCTGAACCGGCGCACCGCGCCGCCGCTGCTGATCTACCTCGTCGCGGGCATGAGCGGCTTCGCCAGCATCGCCGAGACCTTCTGGGTGCGCCGGAGCCTCGGCCTCTCCGCGGCGGACCTGCTCGCCCTCGCCGCCTGGCTGACCGTACCCTGGACGCTGAAGATGGTGTTCGGGCATCTGGTGGACACCGTGCCGATCCTCGGCTCGCGCCGGCGGGCCTATGTGCTGATCGGCGCGCTGTTGCAGGTGGGCGCCGCGCTCGGCCTCGCCGGTGCGGCGGCGGGCGTCACGGGCGGGGCCTCGGCCGAGGCGGTCTATGTCGCGGCCTCGCTCGCCGCGGTCGTCGGCCTCGTGGTACAGGACAGCGTGGCGGACGCGCTGACGACCGAGGTGGTGGACCGTGTCGCGCCCGACGGCACGCCGCGCGATCCGGAGGTGGTCCAGGCCGAGCTCGGCGACGTGCAGGTGCTCGGGCGCGTCGCGGTGATGGGGGGCGCCTTCGCGGTCGCCGGCGCCGGCGGCTGGGTGGCGGAGGTGCTGCCGACGGCGGTCGTGTTCCTGATCGCTGCCCTGCTACCGCTGCCCTCCCTGGTCGCCGCCGCGATGCTGCGCGAGCCGCCCGCCGCGGGGCCGGGCATGGAGCCGGTGGAGCGGACCAATCCGCGCATCCTCTTCGGCGGGCTGGCCTTCGGGGTGGCCATGCTCGGCCTCGGTCTCGGCGACCCGCCCTTCTCGCAGGAGATCGCCTTCCTCCTCACCCTAGGCGTGCTGCTCTGGCTGCTGCGGCTGACGGTGGCCGAGGTGCCGCCGGAGACGAAGCGTGCCATGGCCGCCGCGGCGATCGTGATCTTCGCATACCGCGCCGCGCCGCCGGCGGGGCCCGGGCTGCAATGGTGGCAGATCGACGTGCTGGGCTACGACGAGGGCTTCTTCGGCACCCTGGCGCAGATCGGCACCGGGCTCTCGATCCTCGGGGCGCTGCTGCTTGGCGGGCGGATCGTGCGCTGGCCGCTGGGCACGGTGCTCGTGGGCCTGGCGATCCTTGGCGCACTGTTCGCGCTGCCGACGATCGGCATGCTGTTCGGGCTGCACCACTGGACGGAGGCGAAGTTCGGCTTCGGCGCGCGCACGCTCGGCCTGGTGGACACCGCGCTTTCCGCCCCGCTCGTGCAGCTCGGCATGATCCCGATGCTGACGCTGATCGCGCTGCACGCGCCGCCGGGGCGCCGCGCGACCTGGTTCGCGCTGATGGCCTCGCTCATGAACCTCGCGCTTCAGGCCGGTGCGATCCTCTCGCGCGGGCTGAACGCCGTGTTCGTGGTGCATCGCGGCGATTACGCGGCGCTCCCGGAGCTGGTGATCGCCGCGACGGTCCTTGGCCTCGCCCTGCCGCTCGCGGCGATCGCGCTGCTCGGGCATCGGCTGCGCGCGAAGGTGCCGCCGCCGGCGGACGCCGCGGCGCCGGCGCCGACACCCTCCTCGGCGACCGCGCCCGGCTGAGGCGCCCGGAGCCCGGCTCGTCACCGATCCGGGACAGGCTTGCGCCCGCCACCCGCCCCCCCCC
>JADGHI010000507.1 GCA_019689515.1 Acetobacteraceae bacterium
CGCCGTCACCAACCCCGCCAGTCGCGCCGCCGGTGCCGCCGGTACCGCCGGTGTCGGCCGCGACCGCGCCGGTGGCGGCGAGCCATGCGGCGGCGGCGGAACCCGGCGATTTCGATCCCTTCGCCGAGGAGGCGCCGCTCACTGCCACGCCGCAGGCCAACCCGCCGGCAGTGGCGCCAGCGAATGCGACGCCGGCCCCACATCCGGCGGCAGCACAGGCTCCTGGCGGGGCGCTGCCTGCTGAGGCGGCCGTGACGACGCCGGTTGCCGCGCCTTCCCCTGGTCCGGTCGGGGCGACGCCCGTCCAGCCGACGCCCGCGGTCGCCGCCGCATCAGCGCCGGTTACGGCCGCCACGGGGGCAAGCGGCGCCAGTGGCCTCGCTGCCTTCCTGGCCGGGGCGGGCCTCGCGCCAGGCGCGCTGTCAGCGCAGGTCGCCGATCCGGACGCCGCGCTGCGCGGCCTCGGCGCCGCCTTCCGGGCCGTCATCTCCGGCCTGCGCGCGCTGCTGATCGCCCGTGCCGACGTCAAGCGCGAGTTCCGCATCGAGCAGACGCTGCTGCGCGCCGCCGGCAACAACCCGGTCAAATTCGCCGCCACCGACGACGCGGCCGTGCTGGCGCTCGCCGCACAGGGGGCGAAGGGCATCGCGGCGGTGGAGGAGACCATCTCCGACCTCACCGCGCACCAGGTGGCCACCCTTGCCGCCACGCAGGCGGCGGCGCGCGCGCTGCTCGAGCGGCTCGCACCGGCGGGGCTGGAGGCGGAGGTCAAGGGCGGCGGCAGCCTGTTCGGCGCGAGCCGCGAGAAGCTGCTCTGGGAAGCCTACAAGAAGCTCCACCAGCAGGTGGTCGAGCAGTTCGACGACGATTTCGACAGCGCCTTCGGCAAGGCTTTCGCGCGCGCCTACGAGCAGGCGGCCCGGCGCGGCGACGGCGGCGGCGCGGGCTAGGGCACGCGCGGCGCGGGGCGAGGGAGCGATGGTCTGGCACGACAAAGTGGTCTGGCAGGAGGGGATGTTCCTGCGGACCCAGCATTTCCAGCAGCAGGACCGGTATTTCGAGCACCGGCTTCAGGCGCGCGTCGCGCCGCTGCGGCCGCATCCCTGGGGCCTCGTGGAGCTCTCGCTCGACCGCGACCTGCTGGCGGCGGGGAAATTCGCCGTCGCCTCCTGCAGCGGCGTGTTCGAGGACGGCACGCCCTTCTCCATCCCCGCCACCGCCGACCAGCCGACGCCGATCGACCTCCCCGAGGGCGCGCGCAACCAGGTGGTCTACCTCGCCATGCCGGTGCACCAGCCCGGCAGCCCGGAGGTCGCCTTCACGGAGGGGCCGGAGGCCGCTGCCGCACGCTACGGCATCAAGCGCTTCGAGGCCTTCGACACCCACTCGGACTCCACCCTGCCCGCGGAGCTCCTGGTCGGCCGCCCGCGCCTGCGCTTCATGCTGGAGAACGAGGAGCGCGCCGGCTTCACCTGCATCGGCCTGACGCGCGTGGTCGAGGTGCACGCCGACAAGCGCGTCTCGGTGGACGAGCGCTTCATCCCGCCCTGCCTGCGCGTCTCGGCCTCGCCGGTGCTGACGAATTTCGTCGGCGAGCTGGTCGGGATGATCAACCAGCGCGCCATGGCGCTCGCGGGACGGCTCAGCCAGCCGGGGAGCCGCGGCGTGGCGGACGTGGCGCAGTTCCTGATGCTCCAGGCGCTGAACCGCTGGCAGCCGCTGCTTGCCCACTTCAACGACGGGGCGAACCTGCACCCGGAGGCGCTCTATTCCGCGCTGTGCCAGCTCGCGGGGGAGCTCGCCACCTTCACCGACCCGAACCGCCGCGCCTCGACCTATCCGGGCTACCGGCACGACGACCTGCAGCGCAGCTTCGCCCCGGTCATCGCCGATCTGCGCCGGGCGCTCGCGACCGACCTCGACGCGAACGCGGTGCCGATCCCGCTGCAGGAGCGGCGGCACGGGCTGCGCGTCGGCCCGATTGTCGACCGCAACCTGCTGCGCACGGCGAACTTCGTGCTCTCGGTCCAGGCCGACATGCCGACCGAGCAGCTCCGCCGCGCCTTCCCCAACCAGGTCAAGATCGGCGCGCTGGAGCACATCCGCGACCTGGTGATGACGCAGCTTCCCGGCATCGCGGTGCGGCCGCTACCGGTTGCGCCGCGGCAGATCCCCTTCCACGCCGGGGCGGTGTACTTCGAGCTTGACCGCGGGTCGCCGCACTGGGCGCAGATGCAGAACACCGGCGCCTTCGCGATCCACGTGCAGGAAGGCTTTCCGAATCTCCGAATGGAGCTGTGGGCGATCCGCGGATGAGCGACAATCCCTTCGCCGAGCCTGAGGATTCCGACCGCACGGTGGTGCGCGGCCCCGGCGGGCCGCGCCCGGTGCAGCCGCGGCCTCCGGCGGGCGGCGGGGGAGGCGCGCCGCCGGGCGTCGCCGGCGGCGGAGGCCTGCCCTTCGGCACGGCCGCGCCGGGGGGCGGCTTCGGGGGCGGCCCTCCCGGAGGCGCTGGCTTCGGTGCCGCGCCGCCGCTGCCCTCGGGTGCCGCCGGGGCCCGCAACCTGCCTGGCCTGGGCGGCGCCGAGGAAGCGGCACCGCGCCTGGCCGGGGAGGCGGAGGCGATCCCCAAGGTTGGACCTTCGCCGCTCGCGGCCGCCGCGGCGCCGCTGCTCGACCTGCTGGCGCGGCTTTCGACCGGCGGCGCCGCCTCGACGCCGGACCCGGCGGAGCTGCACGAGCGCTGCCTGCGCACCCTCCGCCAGTTCGAGGCCGATGCGCGTGACGCCGGCGTGCCGGCCGAGCAGATCCGCGCGGCGCACTATGCGCTGTGCGCGGCGCTCGACGACGTGGTGCTGTCCACGCCCTGGGGCGCGCAGAGCGGCTGGGGGGCGCGCACCCTGGTCGCGAGCTTCCACAAGGAGGTGCGCTCCGGCGAGCGCTTCTTCGATCTGCTCGCGGGCATGCAGAAGGATCCGGGGCGCTACCTTCAGGCGCTCGAGGTCGCCTATCTCTGCCTCGCGCTCGGCTTCCAGGGGCGCTACCGGCTCGCGCCGCGCGGCGCCTCCGAGCTCGACCGGCACCGGGAGGGGCTCTACCAGCTCCTTGTCCAGATGCGCGGCAATTGGGAGCGCGAGCTGTCGCCGCACTGGAAGGGCGTGGATGCTCCGCACCGGCCGGCGCGGCGCGGCGTGCCCGCCTGGGTGGGGCTGGCGGCCGCAGCCTGCGTGCTCGGCGTGGGCTGGGCGGGGCTGTCGGACCGGCTGAACGCGGCCTCCGACGACCTCTTCGCCCGCGTCGTCGCGCTGCCGCCCGCGGAGCTGCCGGAGAT
>JADGHI010000508.1 GCA_019689515.1 Acetobacteraceae bacterium
GGAGCAGGTCCCAAGGGTTCGGCTGTTCGCCGATTAAAGCGGTACGTGAGCTGGGTTTAGAACGTCGTGAGACAGTTCGGTCCCTATCTGCCGTGGGTCTTGGAGGCGTGAGGGGAGCCGTCCCTAGTACGAGAGGACCGGGACGGACGCACCCCTGGTGCACCGGTTGTCGCGCCAGCGGCACGGCCGGGTAGCCAAGTGCGGACGGGATAAGCGCTGAAGGCATCTAAGCGCGAAGCCCCCCCCGAGACGGCGCCTCCCCATCAGGGCCGTGGAAGACCACCACGTCGATAGGCCGCAGGTGGAAGCGCAGCGATGCGCGCAGCCGAGCGGTCCTAATCGCCCGAGCGAGCGCCCAGGACCGGTTCCGTCGCCGCCGCAGGACGCGGCGCGCGGACGGGCCGGCCGGCACAGGCGGCGCCCACCACGACGACGACACGGAACACGCGCCCCATCCTCCTCCGACGCCGCCCGTCTCGTTTCGCCTGTCCTGGATCGGTCCGGCCCGGTGGCCCGGTGGCCTCCGCGGGGAAGCCACACCCGATCCCATCCCGAACTCGGCCGTGAAACGCCCCAGCGCCCATGGTACTGCGCCACAAGGCGCGGGAGAGTAGGCCGCCGCCGGGCCGCCCGGCCGGACCGCCACCCCAGGCAGGAAGAGGAACGAGACCCCCGTCGGCCCCCCCGGCCGGCACCGCCGCCACCACCACCGACGCGGGGTGGAGCAGCCCGGTAGCTCGTCAGGCTCATAACCTGAAGGCCGCAGGTTCAAATCCTGCCCCCGCACCCACTGTCGCCGAACAAGCGGCCAAAACCACGCCAAGCCCGTCGGGCCTCCTCAGGCCCGGCGGGCTTTTCGCGTTTCCAGACCCGCCGCGGCCAGCATCGCCGACAATTCGCCGAGCAACTCGATCCGCGCTGGCGCATCCGGCGCCGGCGGCGGGTGCACCTCAACCCGCGCGATCAGGGCGCTTGCGGCCTCGAAAACCTCGGGCGCGTCGTTGCCGCCGCCGGCCGACAACGCGTCGCGCAGGCGCGCCACCCGCCGCCGGTAAACCTCCGCGAGGTTCGGGTGCAGCCGCAGCGGCGCGGCCGGCGCGCGCCGATCAGCCGCGAACAGCGCGCGGCTCAGCCCATGCCGGCGACAACCATTGCGGCGAGGCAGGCGGCCCCGCCCGGCAGGTGCGCTGCCAGCCTCCAGGCGCTACGCTCGGCCAGGTGGTGCCCAAGTCCGAGCCCCAAGCCGAGGAGCATCGCGGTGGCGACCAGGAAGCCCGCGCCGTAGCCGAGCGCATCTGCGCCTGGCGCCATCTCCGCGCCGGGTACGTATCCATGCAGCGCGCCGAAAACCCCAGCCAGGGCCAGCGCCAGACTCTGCGGCAGCCGCGCCGCAGTGGCCACGAGTGCGCCCGCAAGGACCACCGACGCCAGGACACCAGCCTCCACCGAGGGCACGCCGAGGCCCGCGGCACCGAGCACGGCGCCCAGCACCATCCCGCCAAGAAAGGCCGCCGGTAGCCGGAGGCGCAGCGCACCCCCCAGCAGGCCGGCCCAGAGGCCGACGACGACCATCGTCGCCAGATGGTCGGCGCCGCCGAGCGGGTGGACAAAGCCAGCCGCGAAGCCAGCCGCTTCCCCGACGCCCGTATGCGCCAGCGCCGCGCCGGGAAGCAGCAGCGCCGCCGCCGCGATCGGCGCGCACATCAGCGCACCCCCGCGCCGGCCGCGGCGATGCCACCCGACGTCAGGATGAAGTCCGCGATCTCCTTCACGCCGCGATTCTCCTTCAGGTTGGTGAAGAGGAACGGCCGCGTGCCGCGCATCTGCCGCGCATCGCGGTCCATGACGCCGAGATCAGCGCCAACCAGCGGCGCCAGGTCGATCTTGTTGATCACCAGCAGGTCGGAGCGCGTGATGCCCGGCCCACCCTTGCGCGGAATCTTGTCGCCCGCGGAGACGTCAATGACGTAGATCGTGAGGTCCGCGAGCTCCGGCGAGAAGGTCGCGGCCAGGTTGTCGCCGCCGGACTCGATGAACAGGATCTCGAGCGCCGGGAAGCGCCCGACCATGTCCTGCACGGCGGCGAGGTTGATCGAGGCATCCTCGCGGATCGCGGTGTGCGGGCATCCGCCGGTCTCGACGCCGATGATGCGCTCGGGCGGAAGCGCGCCGGAGCGGGTCAGGAACTCCGCATCCTCACGCGTGTAGATGTCATTGGTGATGACAGCGATGTCGTACCGGTCGCGCAGGTGCGTGCAGAGCCGGTCCACCAGCGCGGTCTTGCCGGAGCCGACCGGACCGCCGACGCCGACGCGGAGGGGGCCGTGATGGGTCATGAGCGGAAGAGTCTCGTGTACTGCGTTTCGTGGCGCATGGAGAGAAGGTCCAGCATCGGGGCGGCGGTGCCGAGGTCCTCGAGGTCCGCAGTGAGCGCGGCGTCTGCCGCCGCCTCGACCTGAGCGAACAGCGCTGCGAGCGCGACCTGGCCGTCGGTCTGGCCGAGCGGGATCAGGCGCACGCCGGCGGAGATCAGGTTCGCCGCGAAGGCGCCGAGCCAACCGGCGAGCGCCGGGCGCAATGGTACGGCATGAAAGCCCGCTGCGGCGCCGAAGGCGACCGGGTGAGCGAGCCGCCGCGGATGGCGCCGGGCGAAGGCGGCGAAACGGTCGCCGTCGTCGGGCCAGGCAGCCTCGGTGACGGCCGCGAAGGCCGTGCCCTGCTGCAGAGTCTCCAGCGTGGTTTCCGCCGTGCCGCGCCAGGCCGCGGCGAGCTCCGCCACGGCGTCGAGTGCGGCATCGTCGCCCGCCGCAGCCGCACGCCAGGCCGCGGCGAGCAGCGCGCCGTCCACGCGGCCCGCGCCGGCCTCGAGCACGGTCGCGACATAGGCAACGAGTTCGGCTCGGCCGCGGACCCGTCCCTCCTCCACTGCCGCCTCCAGTCCGTGGCTGTAGCTGAACGCACCGACCGGATAGGCGGGCGAGAGCCAGGCGAGCAGGCGATAGAGCGCGGCCGGCTCAATCGTGCCGGTGATGGTGGTGGTACCCGTCGCCATGATGGTGATGCCGGTCGTCATGCGGATGGCTCGGCCGGTGGTTGTGCTCGCCATAGGCGCCGCCCTCCGGGTTGAAGGGGGCCTCCACCTGGCGCAGCGTGGCGCCGAGGCCCTCCAGCATGCGCCGGATCACATGGTCGTCGCGGATCAGGATGCGGTCGGCGGCGATCTCCGCCGGCAGGTGCCTGTTGCCCAGATGCCAGGCGATGCGCATCAGGCGCCCGGGGCTGTCCGCCGTCACCTCGATCAGCGGCTCGGGCGCGGCGT